>CAZLAJ010000001.1:0-26786 GCA_964557525.1 uncultured Gammaproteobacteria bacterium
CTTCTTGATCTTAATGATCCAACGAAAGTAATTAGTAGAGCACAAGAGGCGGTACTTGAGCCTGAAGTGGATTACGAAAACAATGGATTTAAGGCCGGTGTTGTCTATGTAACTGGCGCAGTAGTCAGAGATAACATGATATATGTATACTACGGAGCCTCAGATAGCTATACAAGCGTCGCATATGCTAAACTGAACGATTTCCTTGGCAACCTCAGGCATGATCAGCAGCCTGTTCTTGTTACAAAAGTTGTAGAAAGACAAACTATATGATTGTAAAGCGGTACGAACATAATCCTATCCTTGAACCAGATTCCTCTCAAGCATGGGAGGCTCATGCAGTATTCAATGGATGTCCCATTATTAAAGACGGTAAAACGTATCTGTTTTATCGGGCAGTATCCCTCCCTCATTACCATACGAATACCCGATCAAACTTTATGGTCTCAGATATCGGTATCGCAGAAAGCGAGAACGGGTATGATTATACAAATAGGAGAAAATACATCTCTCCTGAACAGGAATGGGAGAAATACGGTTGCGAAGATCCTCGCGTTACTAAACTTGATGATAAGTACTACATTACCTATACGGCACTTGGTTCATGGCCGCCAAACGCGAACACCATTAAGGTAGGAGTTGCGGTGTCGAATGATCTTGCGCATATAGAAAGTAAGCATCTTGTTACACCTTTTAACGCGAAGGCGATGTCTCTGTTCCCAGAGAAGATTAATGGAAAGGTCTGGGCTATATTGTCAGTAGACACTGATAACCCACCCTCCCATATCAGTCTTGCTGAGCTTGATAGAGTGGAGGATCTGTGGTCAGAGTCATATTGGAATGCGTGGTATATCAAAAAGGACGAACATGTATTACGGTTAAAGTACGGACAGAAGGATCATGTCGAGGCAGGTGCGCCTCCAATAAAGACTGAACATGGGTGGTTAGTCTTTTACTCGCATATTCGCAATTACTTCACTCCGAATCCCGTCTTTGGCGTAGATGCAGTGCTGTTGGATCTGAATGATCCAAGGAAAATTATCGGGCAGACTGATGTTCCCCTTCTCGTACCGGATGAATACTACGAAAAGTACGGGACTGTACCAAACGTCGTCTTCCCGACGGGCGCGCTTCTGAAAGACCCGCATACAGTTACCCTGTTTTATGGAAGTGCGGATACCACCTGCAGTGTTGCAGATATAGATCTGCCGCTCTTGATTGATAAGTTCATTAAAAAACAGATCTCATTTACCAAACTGAAACGTTTTGAAGGGAATCCGATAATCTCTCCAATTAAAGAAAATGGATGGGAGGCGCAGTGCACTTTTAATCCGGGAGCAATTGTATTGAATGGTAAGGTGCACATAGTGTATCGCGCAATGTCAGATGACAACACTTCTGTTTTTGGATATGCAACCAGCGCTGATGGTATGCATATCGATTATCGCGCAGCTGCCCCTATATACACACCGCGAACGTCATTTGAACAGAAATTGGTTCCTGGAGGAAACTCCGGAGTAGAGGATCCACGGCTGACTCAGATTGGGGATAAGATATATATCTTGTACACCGCATTCGATGGTAAGAATTTGTGGCGCATTGCGATGTCTCATATACGGGTAGATGACTTTGTCGCTCAAAATTGGAACTGGTCTGATCCGGTTATCATCTCTTCACCTGATACGGACGATAAGGATGCGGCTCTCTTTCCAGACACATTTAATGGTAAATATTGTATCGTTCACAGAAGTGGGGATGATGCTGATATTTCGTTTATTGAAAGCCTTGATTTTAATGGTAATTCATGGCTGGAAGAGGTGAGGTGGCTGCGGCCACGGAAAGGTTGGTGGGACTCAAGAAGAGTTGGAATAGCAAGTCCGCCGATCAAAACAGATGAAGGGTGGCTGGTGTTGTATCATGGAATCTCCGATGAAGATGGAGGGTACAGGGTTGGTGCGATACTAGCTGATCTCACGGATCCAACGCGGATTATAAGTAGAACAGACTATCCCATATTTGAAGCAGAGGAGCCGTATGAAAAAGAGGGGATTGTTCCCAATGTTGTCTTTCCTTGTGGTGCTGTTGTGTTAGGAGAAGATCTGTTTGTATACTATGGGGGAGCTGATAAGGTAGTGGGCGTTGCATCTGTTAATATGAAGGAGCTGATGAATGTTCTACAGATGTGCAAGTTGGAATAAATTAAGGTTATTTTCAGTAAATAGATTGTATACTTAAACCATTATGAAAATTCAAAAAGAAGTTATAATCGGACTGATTCTTGTTCTTATTGTTGCTGGTTTCATTGGTTATTCTATATTGGGAAGTAGAGAAAATAAAGCTGGCGGATCTGCGCAAACTAACACGAAGCAAACAGGGCAAACAGGTGTGAATTCTTCACCATCAAATACACCCAACAGTAAAACGCTGACTATGGCTGAGGTAGCAAAACATGGTACGCCATCAGACTGTTGGATAGTTATTTCTAATAAGGTATATAACGTGACAAACTTTGAAGATTCCCATCCGGGTGGAAAGCAAGCGATCATAAGCTCATGCGGAGCAGATGCAACAGAAAAGTTTATGACAAAAGGTGGGAAGGGTAGTCATTCCCCGAAAGCACAACAAGCCCTGCAATCTTTCTACATCGGTAACGTAAATGGTGTTCAAGTAAGTCCGGCAGTTACTGGCAAGATTCCATCTGCTGGTGAAGCTGAAGGAGAGGCAAATGAAGAACGCTAATCTCTATCTCTGGTCTAAGAAAATTCATAGGATATTCATGTTCCTCACGATCCTGCTTATCTTTTTAATGGCTGGAACAGGCACGGCTCTTAAATACCCAACATATGCGGTAAAAATACCATTCGTCGATATCGATAGATTCCGGATGCTGCACAATAATATGAGCCCATTTTTTAGTATTTCACTCTTTGTTATGATGTTGACCGGGGTATATATGTACGTATTTCCACTTCTTCGGTCAAAGCAAAGCACGCCGAAAACACCAATTAATTGATTTTTTGATATGAGTTGGTATAATATAGATATCTACTTAGATGGAATTTGCTGCGAGTATGACAGAAATACTTCTAGTGGGAATATATGAAAGGGGGTGAGAATACATGGATAACAAAAAATTATTCGTCGGGAATCTTCCTTGGTCTGTAACTTCAGACACACTTCGTGAGCTCTTTGGTGAGTTCGGTGAGGTTGTTGATGCTGTCGTTATAACTGACAGAATGTCAGGTAGATCAAAAGGATTCGGTTTCGTTACCTTCGCAACTGAAGAGCAAGCTGCAGCAGCAGTCGAAGCTCGCCACAATTATGCTGTTGAGGGTAGAAACATCGTCGTGAACGTTGCACGTCCACGCGAGGAATCCTCAAACAGAGGTGGTGGTTATAACAGAAATAGAGGTCAACGAAATTTCTAATAACCTTGTAACTTAACACTATCGAGTACTAACACATGTTGGAAAAGATAGTGTTTTTTTTGGTACAAATCGTTCTTATAAACATGCGGATGTATAAAAAATAACTAGAAAGTTATTTAGTGACATGCTATATTCTTTAAAAGAACAAGACACATCTTTAGTATTCATAGTTAATGATTATATAAACTAGTATGCCCGTGCCATCCGATCCTGAGAAAGCAAAGTATATGTTTATGGAGGATATGAAATTTCTTCAGAAAGTTATTATCTTTCATCCCTATAAAAATATATTTTTAGCATTACATAGATCACAACATGATTCTCAACGGCCGAATGATTGGGATCTGCCTGGTGGTAATGTAACGTTTGGAGAAAACCATGAGGCTGCTCTTACTCGTGAAGTAAAAGAGGAGACGCAATTATCTATCCATTCGCTTCGTCCGGCGCAGGTTGTTACGAATTTTGATGCAAATAAGGGTCTCTACTACCTGTTTATCGGCTACACAGCTATAGCCGAGAATGATTCAGTTACAATAGACCCACAAGAACATTCGGAATATCGCTGGGTCAGCAACGAAGAGTTTTTTGCATTAACTGACACGGTATTTTTGAGAGAGTTGGTTGACGATGTGTATGCAGCTGGGCATTAAACTTTCCAGAGCATTATCATGATCAACAAGACTCCGAATACTCCAATAAGGACCATCGTGCCGACAAGAAGCGGATGGTGTGCGACGAACACTTCTGGAGTCTCTGTCTTTTTGACTCGAGCTTTTGTTTTTTTTCGTGCTTTTGCCATAGGAATTGTGTAATTATTTTGAGTATAGGGATAATATTACGCAAGTGCAAGTATAATAAGTGGTGTAATGTATTATGGGAACCATAAATGCAGAGTGGCATAAAGCAAATCGGATGCCGAAAAACGCCACCCATGAGGAACGTGTCCGTTGGCATAGCGAACACGCTAAACACTGTACATGTCGTATGCCTCCCCCAAATTTACAGAAAGAGATTGAGGAGTATCGAAGGCGACAGGGTTGAATAATCTCCATATTAATTCTATGCAGACAGATATACAGAGATTTCAGAGCATAGTGTATGCGTATTATCATCAGAATAAACGAGATCTTCCTTGGCGACATACTCAAGATCCATATCATATCTTTGTCTCAGAAGTTATGCTGCAACAGACACAGGTTTCGCGTGTGCTTACTAAATATCCGCTTTTTTTGGAACGGTTTCCTACACTCAAGACTCTTTCACAAAGCAACCTCACCGATGTGCTGAGCGTCTGGCAGGGGATGGGGTATAGCCGTCGAGCATTGTATCTAAAACAGTCAGCACAGCGTATGGTGGACTCCTATGACGCAACGGTTCCAAACGATCCCGTGCTTCTTGACAGTTTACCTGGCATTGGATACGCAACAGCTTGTTCTATCTGTGTGTATGCCTTTAATAGGGCATTGCCGTTTATTGAGACAAATGTGAGAAGAGTGTTTATTCATCACTTTTTTCAGGATACAACAGGCATAGACGACCGAAAGATTATGCCGCTTGTCGAACATCCTTGAACTATAACGACCCAAGAGAATGGTACTATGCGCTTATGGACTATGGAACCCACCTTGCTCGTACCATTAAAAACCCTAATAGAAAGAGCAAACATTATTCTATTCAATCACGTTTTGAGGGCTCTGATAGACAGGTAAGAGGGCAGCTTCTCTCACTGTGTCTGTCAAATGAACAGGGTATTGCGACTAAGACAATATATTCTCAACTTCCTTTTTCTCCTTCTCAAATTGACATCAATCTGGAACAATTGACGAAAGAAGGATTTTTATTTTTTGATGGTGAGCGGTATACTATTGCAACATAAATTAGTTAATTTTCTATGAACGAGCATGAAAAAAGAAAACAACGGGCTGAAATTATAGTTCGTGAGCTAAAAAAGCTGTTTCCGCACACAAAGACCGTACTCCATTATTCCACTCCGTGGGAGTTGTTATTTGCCGTGATGCTCTCCGCTCAGACGACAGATAAACTGGTTAATTCGATAACGGAAAAATTATTTATTAAGTACCCTTCAGTAGAATCGTATGCACATGCTACACAAGCGGAGTTAGAGCAGGATATACATTCGGTTAATTTTTATAGAAATAAGGCAAAGAATATCATTGCTACAGCTACTATTCTCCTTGATCAGTATCAGGGTCGTGTGCCCGATACAATGGAGGCCTTAACATCGCTTCCTGGCGTAGCTCGTAAGACTGCAAATGTAATTTTATCTACGATATATAACAAAGCAGAAGGGGTAGTTGTAGATACGCATGTAAAAAGACTCTCTAAACTATACGGACTTACAGATGAGGAGGACCCGGTAAAGATTGAACGTGATCTCATGTCTCTTCTTCCCTTATCTGAATGGAAAGAGTTTAGTTTCCGCATGATTGATTACGGACGAGCATACTGCCCCGCCCGACCACACGACCACGAGAAGTGCCCGTTGGTTATAGCACTTCAAGTAGTATAGGCAACATCTGTGTATTCAAGCTCCCGAATACGTCCAAAAGCAATGCGGTCGAGTATAGTATCCTCCATATCCATAATGAGTGCTGGGGCTATAACATACTCTCCATACCTGTCGTTTATTCGATCCATTGCATCTGACACTTTGCGTAGTTTACGATTATCATCAAAGAGGCACATTTGAGAAGATGCGCTATTGCTGATAAGATCAAAACAAGTGACGTTGAGTTGAGATACTACCTTAGGTTGAGGTTGCCGGTTAAAGAGCAACCATGCTTTTCTATATAGTTCCTGAGTAGTATAAAGGTGGGCAGAAAACTTTTTGCCCATATGCCAGTAGCTTCTGTCTGCATACCCTACTCCAATATGTATTCCTTGTGCTGAGTAGTCTCCTTTTCGAAGGCGTCTTCCCATTTTTTCACAGAGCTTCATTAGTAATCTTGAAAGTAGGATGGGATTATTGGTCTTTCTGCCAAGAGCATACTGTTGACTGATGCTCTTCTGTTCAAATTCCCGATCGTCAACCTCCCAACCGCGCAGCCTCATATACCAATGTCTGCCCACCACGCTCTTAAATACCTGTTTGGCAAGATAGTCAGACGAGGCAGCATAAAACTGCATAGGTGTATAGATATTGTAGTAGTTGAGACGTGCTTGGTATCTGACGTTTATTCCATGGAAATCTATTAAATCAAGCGTTGTATATATTTGTTCCAGATTGGTGTGATCAATAGTGGTAAGCCCATCAGGCTTTTTATATGACGCAGCCAGTTTTGCTAGAAAACGGTTAGGACCGATACCAATGCTACATGGTACATAGGCGCCGATCTGTTCTTTCATCTCGTTTTTAATCAGTTTTCCCACCCTTTCCAGATCGGGATAGAGGTGAATGACGGAGCTAAAGTCAAGAACTGCCTCATCAATTGATTTAGGTGTCACTTTTGGTGAGTATTGTTGAAAGATACTTCTGAAACGAATATGTACATCTCGATATTTAGGAGCATCTGGAGTGAGTACTGTAACTTTCGGGTACACCTCCCGAGCTTGAGCAACCGTCATACCCATCTTAATCCCTATCTTCTTTGCTTCAATCGAGGGAGAGAGGATGAAGGCTTTGGGGGTTGCGTAGGCGGCAACAACTACCGGCCGATTCCTGAGGAGCGGGTTTGCCTGTTGTTCAATCGAAGCAAAGCACGAGTTAAGGTCAATATGCATAATGAGGGGTTTGGCGGTATTAAGAGGCAGATGCTTCATAGACTTCTTCAAGAATCCAGTCTAAAGTGTCTGTATCGAGGCGTAATTTAAAGCAGAGAGTGTCGGTTGCCACGGTGAAGATATGCATGAGTGTCTTACCAATGCGCACCTTGTGATGGTAGCCAAACTGGGTGATGAAGTATTCCCGTCCTTTCCATTGGAGCTTTTTAGGAGTAAGAGCGTGACGTTGGGCATCGTAGAGAGATATAACACTGATGGGCGCATCAATTTTCATAGCAGATGCAAATAAATAGTATTAATAGTATTTGCGTATAACGCTCACCACAACTCCTCCGTTAATGAGTGTTTCTTGTGGGAAAATGGGTTGGTATTTAGGGTTTGCAGCTTTAAGGTATACGCTGTTTCCTTCTTTATAGTAATGCTTCAATGTCCATTCATTGTCAATTAAGGCTGCAATAATATCACCATTTTTAGGCATTCTTTTTTTATCGATTACCACCAAATCTCCCTCATTGATGCCGGCGCCGATCATGCTGTCTCCAGAAACTCTCAATAGGTAAGAGTATCCAGGTGTAGTAACCAGGTACTGATCGAGCGAGACGCTTTCATATTCATGCCCTTCAGCTGATGTGGGGTACCCTGCCTTAATAGATCCAAGAAGCGGTAAGCTAAAAAAGTTATTTGATGGGGCAAGTTTGCTGTCTTGAGTTTGTTCTACAATGCCTTGGTCAACCCATTTATATACAAGGTAGGAGACTGCGCTTGGGGAATGATAGCCAAATAACTGCTGCATTTTTTTGTAAGTAGGCAGGCGCTTGTAGCGGAGGTAGTAGTTCTGGACCTTGGTGAGGTTCTCGTATTCCATAGTTGTTAAAAACTCATTAATACTTTTATTGTAGTAAACGATCGTTCACCTTGTCAAGTTCATATTGTGATGGTGGTATAATAATAAGAGATGAATATTGATTTGAGAGACATTATCGTTATGAGGCTCTTTTTTACTGGAGCTCTCTTAATCGCGACGTATATCTTCGTTCAACTTGCCAATAGAGCCATCGACCTTCTCATAATTGGCGTCCGAAAAAGCGTTGGAAGCGAGAGGGTTGTGGTAAGAACTCGGACAATCCGTAATCTTTTAAAGGGGTTGGTCGCAGTGGTTATTTATGTAATCAGCATTATTATTATTTTAGAAAAATGGGGGGTTAATACGGCACCCATCTTAACAGGGGCCGGTTTAATAGGGCTTGCTTTTTCATTTGGTTCTCAATCCATTATTAAAGATGTGATAAGCGGTGTATTTATCGTATTGGATGATATATATAACGTGGGGGATAGGGTAAAGATTGGTTCAGAAACAGGGAATGTAGAAAAAATTACTCTGCGTATGACTATCTTAAAAGATGAGAAGGATAATGTAGTATATATTCCTAATTCTCAGGTTAATGCGGTCGTGCGCTTAAGCGGAGGCAAGAAGTAACGCTTACTGGTACCATTCTTCGCGGGCAGTGAGCTCTCCCTTTTCGAATATAAGGTATTGCCCAAGTCCATACTGAATCATTCCTGAGTTTATGAACTGATTCTGAAGATCCATCTCTGCAAGGTGGGTGTGTCCACAGACATAGATCTCATCTTGTTTTAATTCTTTTTTTAGCTTTTTTTTAATACGTTTGTTACATGGTTGCAAAATTGCCTGCATAGCTTTTTTTCCCAGTCGTTGTACGACTATTTTTTGCACGGTACTCCCTACTAACTCTTCAAATTTTACATATGAAGTTAATTTCGATCGTTTCTCATCCCAAAAAGGACACAGTCTATTTCCGTGCTCGATAATGTAGGTGTGATTTGTGCCTTTTATTGTGTACTGTTTGACTTGCTCTACAGAGAAGAGATCTGCTCTTTTATCTGAGAGTGAGGGTTTATCATGATTTCCGTACACATATACCGTCTTTTTTCGTTTTAGTAGAGGAAAGAGTCCTTTCCACGGAGAATTGAGGAAGGTATCAAACGGGTATGCATATCCTTCCCAGAAGTCGCCATTAATAATGACATTATCAGCGTCACGGATAATTCCTTCAATAAAGCGGTATTTTTTTTCTTGAAATCCGTTGAGATGGGAATCAGAAAATATGAGCGTCTTCATAAGCGGTGCAGACGATATTTTACCTCCAACTCCTTAATCCTCGCTTTATTTCGCCATCATGGCTTTGACTACATTCTGTGGAACCTCCTCGTAATGAGACGGTTCAATGTAGGGGACACCTCGTCCTTCAGTTAATGATCTCAAGATGGTAACATACCCTGAAAGTTCGGCAAGCGGAGCATATGCTCGAACAATGACTGAGCTTCCTTTCGTTTCAGTGCCGAGGATCTTTCCTCTTTTGCTTGAGATGTCGCCGATGGTGACACCCATAAACTGATCAGGTACGGTAACCTCAAGCTTCATGATGGGCTCAAGCAAGGTTAATCCTGCTTTTTTCGCTCCGTCCTGAAGAGCCATTGCGCCAGCAATCTTAAATGCAATATCAGATGAATCTACGTCGTGATACGATCCATCGTAGAGAGTTACGGAAAGGTCGGTGAGCGGGAAGCCCATGAGAACACCTTTCTCACACGCTTCAATAACTCCTTTTTCAACTGATGGGATAAACTCGGATGGGATTGCTCCTCCTTTGATTTTGTTTATAAACTTGAAGCCTTCTCCACGGCTTAAAGGCTCAACATGCACGAGACAGTGACCATACTGGCCGTGTCCACCGGTCTGTTTAATGTACTTAGCCTCAGCATCCGCAGGTTTCGTAACCGTTTCTTTGAATGCTACCTGTGGTTTTCCAACATTAATCTGCATACCCATCTCTCTCTGCATCCGGTCAACCAAGATCTCAAGATGGAGCTCTCCCATTCCGGACATAATAGTCTGTCCGGTTTCATGATTAATCTTCACCTTAAAGGTGGGATCTTCTTCAGAAAGTCTCTGTAGAGTAAATGCAAGTTTTTCCTGATCGGCTTTTGTCTTAGGTTCGATTGCGAGCGAGATGACTGGCTCTGGGAAGGTAATCTGCTCGAGAAGAACTGGATTATTCTCATCAGCGAGCGTATCCCCTGTTTTTGTGTCCTTTGGTCCGACAAGCGCAACTATCTCTCCGGCATATGCTTTGTCAATCTCTTCTCTCTGATTTGCATGCATCAGAAGGACGCGGCTAACCCGTTCTTGTTTTCCTTCATTTACGTTATATACATACGATCCAGAGCTTAATACACCGGAGTAAATACGGGTGTAGGTAATCTTACCCATATGTGGATCCAATTGAATCTTAAATGCAAGAGCAGAGAATTTCTCGTCTGAGTTCAGCTGGCGGGTTATCTCCTCATTCGTTAGAGGATCGATGCCAGTAATTTCTTTAAGGTCCTGTGGAGAGGGAAGATAGTCAACGATTCCATCAAGAACCGGCTGCACACCTTTATTTCTTAACGAGGTTCCGCAGTAGATGGGTACCAGCTTGTACGCGATGGTTGCACGGCGGAGGGCAGCTTTCAGCTCTTCAATGGTTGGTTCTTCTCCTCCTAAGTATTTATCAAGTAGCTTATCATTTGTTTCTGCAACCTGTTCAACCAGTTTCGCTCTCATCTCTACTACCTTTTCTTTCACTTCTTCTGGAAGTTCATCTGTTATTGTGTACTCAGTACCTTTTTCATCTTTATCCCAGATGAATGCCTTCATAGTGAGAAGCTCGACGACACCACGGTATTCATTCTCTTTTCCGATAGGATAGGTGAGCACTACAGGTCGTGTGCCGAGACGCTCACGAATCTCTTCGACGGTACCATCAAAGTTTGCGCCCAGCTTATCCATCTTATTAATGAAGCAGAGTCGGGGAACTTTATACTTATCTGCCTGTCTCCATACGGTTTCTGACTGGCTCTGAACACCTTCTTCTGCGTCAAATACCACAACTCCCCCGTCAAGTACTCTCAGCGAGCGTTCAACCTCAGCAGTAAAATCAACGTGTCCCGGAGTGTCAATGATGTTTATGCGGACGCCCTTCCAGAATGTAGTCGTTGCGGCCGATACGATAGTAATACCTCTTTCCCGCTCTTGAACCATCCAGTCCATCTGTGTATTTCCCTCATCAATATCACCAAGTTTATATGACCGTCCGGTATAAAAGAGAATACGTTCGGTAGTTGTTGTCTTGCCTGAATCAATATGGGCAATAATACCGACGTTTCGAATTTTATCTAACGGAACTAAGCGGTTGGTGGTGATGACGTTCTGAGCGGCCATAGGTAATTAATGTTATAACAAGTATGTAAAAAAACACGCAGGGTATGCGTGATAAAAACAGGTAACCCGAAACAGGTAACATGTACACTCATACATGTTAGATGTCTCCCGTTATATGAAGTTTACCACTTGAGATGGGCGAATGCTTTATTCGCTTCTGCGAGTTTCTCAGTTTGGGCCTTCTTGGCAACTGCCTGTCCCTGACCATTGGCTGCTTCTAAAATCTCAGCAATCAGTTTCTTGGTAAAAGAATCAAATTCTTTATTTGAGCGGGCGCGGGCAGCATCCACAATCCAGTTAAGAGCAAGATATAGCTTACGTTCTTTTCTCACCTCTGTTGGAACAAGGTAAGATGCGCCTCCTAAACGGCGGGGACGGACTTCATGAATGGGGGCAGCATTTGATACTGCCTGGCGGAGAATTGACATTGCATCTTTTCCGTCTTTTTTGAGCTCGTTCATCATATCATAGACGACTCGCTCTGCCACTGATTTTTTCCCATCAATCATAACATAGTTGATAAGTTTTGCAACTTCATGACTCGTGTAGACAGGGTCATCTGAAACTGTTTGTTTCTTATAAAATCGACGTGGCATTAATGATACGTTTAGTAATTAGTAATAATTAAGCGGCTGCCTTTGCCTTCGGCTTTTTGGCTCCGTATTTAGAACGGGAGGTGGTGCGATTAGCTACTCCTGCGGTATCGAACTTACCCCGTACAATATGGTATTTTACACCTGGAAGGTCTTTTACTCTTCCTCCTCTAACAAGTACGATAGAGTGCTCTGCTAAGTTGTGGCCGATGCCTTGAATGTATGCCGTGACCTCCATCTTATTTGAGAGGCGGACACGTGCAACTTTCCGGAGAGCTGAGTTTGGTTTCTTAGGCGTCATTGTGCGCACCACGGTACATACCCCTCGTTTAATAGGATTAAAGGTCTCAACGTACTTCCTCTTTAACGAGTTGTAGCTTGCCTTCAGTGCTGCAGCGCGAGACTTTCGTTCACGCTTCTTCCGTTTGGTTTTGATCAGTTGGTTGATTGTTGGCATAAGTGTTCAAGAATCGACCGTAATATGAGCTTATAAGATCCTGGGTTACAGGTATAAGTCTGCCAATTATAACATTTTCTTTTAGTCCTAACAAGTGGTCTATTTGACCCTTGATTGCGGCGCTGCTCAGAACATCGGTTGTACGTTCAAATGATGCTGATGAGAGCCATGATTCTGTATAGATTGCGGCTCTTGTGATGCCGAGGATTGAGACCTTTCCGACAGATGGACGTCCACCCTGGGCTAGAATTTTTTTGTTCTCTTCCTCGAATCTCAGTTGAGAGACAACCTCATCCTTTACAAATGATGTATCTCCTTCATCCTCAATAGTTACTTTATCGCTCATCTTTCTGATGATTACTTCAAAGTGTTTATCATGAATGCCGATACCCTGTGACTCATATACATGTTGTATCTCATCGAGGAGGTACTGTTGCGCTGCGCGTAAACCTCTAATGGTTAAGATGTCACTAACATCAAGGTATCCCTCAGAAAGCGGCATTCCACTCTTCACCAGATCACCATCTTTTACTTTCAGCTTCTGAGAAGTAGGAATTACATATTCTTGTTCGATTGCTGGCTCATGATCTACACTTGAGATCTTTACATGGTAGACATCTTTTTCAGTGTCTTCTTTGACCTCAACTTTTCCATTCATCTCGCTGATAGGTGATACAATCTTAGGTGTTCGTGTTTCAAACAACTCTTCGACTCGTGGAAGACCTTGAGTAACGTCTGAGATAACGATACCTCCGAAGTGTCGCACTTTCATGGTCAGCTGAGTGCCTGGCTCTCCGACTGACTGAGCGGCCATCACACCGACCGGTACGCCGATCTCAACAGGTTTGCTGGTTGAAAGATCGATACCATAACATTTCTGACAGACGCCATATTTTGCCTGACAGAAAAGCGGTGAGCGGACTACGGCCGCAGTGACTCCTGCCTCTTTCATTTTGGCAATATTCTCTTCATCCAGAAGATCGTTTGCCTTAAGAATAGTCTTTTTATTGTGTACAACATCATGTGCGAGGTGTCGTCCTTTAATTCTATCCCAGAACTTCTCACCCCGATTGTGTTCTACGCTTAATTCAAGTCCGTTCTCTGTTGTACAGTCTTCTTCTCGTACAATCATATCGTGTGCAACATCTACCAGTCTTCTCGTGAGGTAACCTGCGTCAGCCGTCTTTAAGGCTGAGTCGGTCAGACCCTTTCGTGCACCTCTTGCTGAGATGACATACTCAAAGATGTGAAGACCCTGTCTGTAGTTTGATTTGGTTGGAACTTCAATAATACGTCCTAACGGATCAACAACCAGACCTTTAATTGCTGAGATCTGTTTCAACTGTTCACGTGACGCACGTGGACCTTCTGACTTAATGCTCAGCTTAACTGGATTTTCTTCCTCTAATGCGTTCCATGTTAGATCTGCCAGTTTTTCTGTTGTATTTATCCATAGGGTATTTGAGTATCGTTTCTTTTCTTCGAGCGTCAGAAGACCTTGCTGGTAATTCTGTTCTACTTTTTGAATCTCTTCTTCAGTTTCTTGAATGATCTTATCTTTTTCATCGATCATTGCGCAGTCGAAGATGGAGAAAGAAAGTCCTCCAGCTACGGTTGCCGACCAGAAACCGAGTTCTTTGATAAGATCGATAAGTTCTCCGGTTTTAACTGAGTCGTTGAGAAGGTTCATCGCCTTCATGACGAGTGCTTTAATGCCTGATGCTTTCACATCAGCATTGATGAAGCGCAGCTCTTCCGGCAGCACATTGTTGAACATGATTCTTCCAACAGAAGTTCTTATGATATTACCGCTGATGCGTACCATCAAAGGCTCTCTCAGTCCAACCCGTCCGAAATGGTAGCTGTTTATCGCATCATTTCGAGTTGCGAAAACCTTCAGATTCTCATCCTTAACATTCGTATATTTTGCATCTATTGTCGTAAGGTAGTAGATACCAAGCGCCATCTCTTTATTAGGCACAGAGATGGGTGATCCATCTGCAGGTTTTAAGAGGTTGTGATATGGCATCATTCGGGATTCTACCTCTTGAATTGCGTTTTTGGATAATGGTACAAACACACCCATTGCATCTCCATCAAAGTCTGCATTGTAACCGGTAGTTACCGTAGGATGCAGCTTAATTGCATATGAGTCTGTCAAAACTGGGTAGAACGCAAGAACAGACAGTTTGTGCAGGGTTGGTGCACGGTTAAGAAGAATCGGATGATTCTTTGTAATCTGTTCTAGTATGTCATAGACAACCGGCTCTTTTTTCTCCAGGAAGTTCTTTGCGCTCTTGATATTTGGCGCAAGACCTCGAACGATAATCTCATGCAGTAAGAATGGTTTGAAAAGTTCAATAGCCATCTCTTTTGGAATACCTGCCTGATTAATCTTTAATTCCGGTCCTACAATAATGGTAGAACGTCCTGAGTAATCCACACGTTTTCCAAGAAGATTCTGTCTGAATCGTCCCTGTTTACCCCGGAGAATATCAGAAAGTGATTTTTGTACCTTTGAGGCGCCAGTCTGTGTTCGTGAGCGGCCTCGTGATTTCTGAAGATCGATAAGAGAGTCAACCGCCTCTTGAAGCATTCTCTTTTCGTTTCGGAGAATGATTTCAGGAGCTCCAAGGTCGATCAACTGTTTCAGTCTGTTATTTCGGTTAATGACTCTGCGGTAAAAATCATTCAGGTCTGATGTGGCAAACTTTCCTCCAGGAAGCTGCACCACCGGACGAAGATCAGGTGGGATAACAGGGAGAACCGTTAAGACCATCCACTTAGGCTGAATATTTGCTTTTAAGAATGACTCAAGTATTCTCACCTTCTTCAGCAGTTTATTTCTTCTCTCGCCCTTAACCTCACTTAAGAGCTTTAAGGCTTCATCATACTGTTGCTGGACATTAAAGGAGCTGAGGATCTCAAACACTGCTTCGGAACCCATGCTCACCTTAACAAACTCATCAAGAGCTTTTTCTCTTAAGAACAGATAGTCGTCTTCTTCAAGAACATCCATTGGGCGAAGAGCACGTACTGTTTTTACCAATCGGTCGTAGAACGCAGTTCGCTGATTGCGTTGTTCATTCATGCGGTCAGCAAGAAGCTTTAGTTGTTCGCGCTCTTTAAGGTCAATCTCACTCTTGGTGATTTCTTGCTGTTCTTTATTGGTGATCTTTTTTGAGACTGCGCCTTTTTGTTTTTGAAACTCATCGTCAACCTTCTGTTTATCTTTGATATGCTGATCTTCAAGTTGCTGTAGTTCGTCATTTTTGATCTTCTCTAGTTTGGTTGCGGTCTCTTTTTGTCCTTCTTTGTTTACATCCATTACTAAATACAGAGCGTAATAGATGATCCTCTCAAGAGATTGAGGAGGAATATCTAAAATGGCGCTCAATATGGATGAGGTACCTTTAAAGTACCATATATGTGCGATAGGGGAGGCAAGCTTAATATGACCCATGCGTTCACGGCGCACAGCTGATGTGGTGATCTCAACACCGCAGCGGTCACAGACAATTCCCTTATATCTCATTCTCTTATACTTGCCGCAGTAACATTCATAATCTTTGGTTGGACCAAAAATCTTTTCATCAAATAATCCGTCTTTTTCAGCGCGGAAGGTGCGATAATTTATCGTCTCTGGTTTTGTTACCTCTCCTTTTGACCAGCTTAAAATATCCTCGAGGGAGGCGAGACGTATGCGAAGTCCATGAAAATCTACAATTTGTGCATCCTCCATAGTTATTTGATGTAATCAATTGCTAATCCGAGAGCGTTTAACTCTTTTACAAGAACATGGAATGATTCCGGAACACTTGATTGCGGAATATCAATTCCCTTAATGATTGATTCAAATGCCTTTGTTCTTCCCCGAACGTCATCTGACTTGATGGTGAGAAGTTCTTGAAGGGTGTATGGTACGCGGTGTGATTCGAGCGCCCAGACCTCCATTTCTCCAAATCTTTGTCCTCCCATTTGCGACTTACCACCGAGTGGCTGCTGAGTAACAAGTGAGTATGGACCGACTGAACGTGCATGGAACTTATCCTCAACCATGTGAATAAGCTTGAGGATGTATCCAACTCCAACAAGTACCTCTTCCTCATAGGCTTTTCCTGTGCTTCCGTCATACAGCTTTGATTTTCCTGTTACGGGAAGTCCCAGCCTCTTATATTCATTAATCATGTACTCTTCCTTGAACTTCTCGAAGACAGGTATTGATATTCTGCTGTTATTTACCTTTGCGATACGTCCGAGCATGGTTTCAAAAAGCTGTCCCAGATTCATACGGGAAAGAATGGTGAGTGGAGAGATGACCACATCTACTGGGGTACCATCTTCAAGATATGGCATATCCCACTCTGGAAGTATTCGTGAAATGACTCCCTTATTCCCATGTCTTCCTGCTAATTTATCTCCTACATTAATTTTTCTCAACTGAGCAGTGTTGACAATAATACGTTTGAGAATGCTCGGTTCGAGTTCATTGGGATCTTTCTTAGCATCGATAGTCTCAACATTAACAACCGTTCCCCGTTTCCCATACGGTATACGAAGAGATGTGTCTTTAACATCTTTTGCTTTTTCTCCAAAGATAGCCCGCAGAAGTCTCTCCTCTGCTGTCAGTTCTTTCTCGCCCTTTGGAGCAACCTTACCAACGAGAATATCTCCACCCTTGACCTCTGTTCCAATAAGAATCATTCCTTCTTTATCAAGGTGTTGAAGGACATCTTCTCTCACGTTTGGAATATCTCCCGTGAGCTCTTCAGGTCCAAGTTTTGTATCAACCACATCGGCGATAAACTCTTCTGATGTGATAGAGGTTAGCAAATCTTCTTTCAGTACTCGTTCTGAAATGACAAAACCATCCTCATACCCAAGACCGTTGAGCGAGGTATAGGCGACAACGAGATTCTGTCCGAGTGCCAGGTTTCCGTTATCAGTACAGGGACCATCGATTAATAGTTCTCCCTTTTTAATTTTCTGGTTTGGCTCTACGCGTGGTTTCTGATCAAACATAACATCTTTGTTAGTTCGTACGAATCTTTCAAGCTCATATACATGTTCTTTACCACTCTTGCCTTTGTATACTATCTTCTGTCCATCTACGTGTGTAACTGTTCCATCCTCTTCGGCATAAAGGCTGCGGTTTAATGATGAGGCAACCTTCTTTTCCATTCCTGTTCCAATGACCGGAGCAGTCGCGCGGACAAGAGGCACTGCCTGACATTGCATGTGTGATCCCATGAGTGCCCGGCTTGCATCATCATTCTGGAGGAATGGGATGAGTGCAGCAGATGCGCCTATAACCTGGCGAGAGCTCACATCAATTAAATCTAGTTTGTCTGTTGTCACCTCGACGATGTCTCCATCATGTCGGGCAATAACATATGTATCAGTTATATATCCCTTTTCATCAATGGTGACGCTTGTTGAGGTGATATGGTACTGTTCCTCATCATCTGCCTGCAGGTAAACAATCTCGTCTGAGATGCGTACCTTAGTTTTATTTCCAGCCTTTTCTTTTACTGGTTTGCGGTAAGGCGACTCAAGAAACCCGTATTCGTTCACTCTTGAGGTCAGAGCCATGTATGTCACCACACCAATGTTTGGACCTTCTGGGGATCTAATCGGATCAATTCTTCCGTACTGGGAAGATGAGATATCTCTGATAGAGAATGACGCTCTCTCTTTTTCAATACCTCCGGGACCACCAACGGTGATGCGTCGGAGATTATCAAGTTCTGATAATGGATTAGTCTGATCAACGATCGTAGAAAGTTGGCTGGTTCGGTAGAACGAGTTAATTGCAACAATGAGAGGTTTAGAGTTTACAATTTGAGACGGATTAACGCTCACCTCGTTTGCAACTAAGCTCATTCTTTCTTTAATCTCCCTCTCAACCCGTACCATTCCTACCCGAATGCCGTACATGTTGATAAGCTCGCCAACTGTTCGGAGTCTGCGGTTTCCCAGATGGTCAATATCGTCAAATGAACCCTCACCTGCGGTAAGGTTTACAAGATATTTAATAGTGGCCATAATGTCGTCGAGACTCAGAAGGAAGTTTTCTCGAGAGATAGGATGGTTTACATTCAGTTTTTTATTTACCTTATACCTTCCAACCGGTGCTAGTGAGTAGCGGCGGTGGTTAAAGAATAGGTTGTTTAATGTTTCATATGCGTTTTCCAAAACGAGAGGTTCTCCTGGTTTCACCTTTCTGTAGATCTCAAGAACTGCTTCATCCTTGTTTTTGGTGTGGTCTTTTTTAAGGGTTGGGGCAATGTATTTGTCAACAACAGTCTTACTGACATCGTTAAACTGTGAAAGTATCTGTGCATTGTTATGCCCTTGGAAAGATCTGATGAATGCAGTCGCCAAGAACTTTCTCTTTTTATTTACCTTCATCTCAATGAGGTTGTTTTTGTTGATGGTGATATCAATCCAAGCACCAATATATGGGCGGATCTCTGCATTATAGAGTGTAAGTCCGGTTGTTTTATCAACCTCAGCGGTAAAGTAAACGCCTGGAGATCTGGAGATCTGGCTGATAACTGCTCTTTCAATGCCATTTATGATAAACGTTCCCCGGCTTGTCATCTTTGGCAGGTTGAAGAAGTAGACGTCCTGTTTTTTTTCTGTACCTGTCTTTTTGTTTAATAGTCTTAATGAAAGATAGATCGGCACATCATAGGTAAGTTTTTTCTGTTGGCAAAGTTCTATGGAGTACCGTGGCTCTCCAAAGTAAATATCATCGAAGTAAAGAGTAAATTTCTTACCGGTATAGTCGTCAATGGGGAAGAATTCATTGAGCGTGTCTTTTAGATCCTTATTGAGGAAAGTCTCCCAAGAATCTTTTTGTACTTTTATGAGGTCGAAGTTTTCGAGTATTTGGTCATCTGGTCCGAGTAAAATTTGTGACTGAGGGGCAATGTTAGATTTGTCTGATTTAGCCATTAGGTAGATGGATAAAAAATGTTTATAAAGAAAAAGATCCCTCCCGAACAAGGGTAAAACTAGAATACTATACACGCGTCCTCTTTATTTGTCAAGAGTATTTGCTACTTTATGATGAATTTTTTAGCAGAATGTTTCGTTTGGGTGGAAAGTCCGTCTATCTTTTGGAGGATAGTATCAATAGTGTGGCTTGATTTCTTTTCTGGTACATCGTTTTGTTTGCCTTCCGATCCTGCAATGTTCTTCAGCTCGCGTTCTATCCCTTCTTTCAGATGTGGGAGGTGACCTTCAAAATCACTTAGTATAGCGTGAAGTTTATGTGTTATATTCGTGCTATTTTTAGGATTAAGGGCATAAGAACTGATTGCAGCTGCTGCGGTCCCCATAAAAAAGCCAAACCAAAACTGACCCCATTTATCTTTTTCATCGTTTTCCATTTTTTTGAGAGTGGACGAACTCGATAATCCGGGAAAGTGTCTTGAAGCCGGTGAAGAAGCCGGAAAACTCTTCCATTCCCTGCTCTGCAGCTGTACTCATTTGTTCGAGATTATCGATCACTGCATTTGTTTTAATTAGTGTTTTCCTCAGTTCCTTCAGCACAAAAATGAGCTGTATTCCAACAATCGTAAGGAGCACAGTGGTAATACTAATGACCACAGTAAGAAGCAGTTGAGTTGTATCCATGTATACATTCTGCAAGCGGATGCACAAAATGTCAATGGGGGATATACTCTGAGCTTGTAGGGGTGCCGTTATGCTTTCTTGTTATTTTGAGTTGAGATTAAACTCTTCCATGAGCTTGCTTAAAAACGGCGAACCGTTTTTCTTAGCCCAGTAGAGATTGGCCAGAAGAAGGGTATCGAATGTTCCCGCATCTAACCAGTATCCTTCAAGCTCAGCCCAGCTCAGCTTGCCATCTTTGATATAGCAGTTGAGAAGGTCAGGAACCTCAAGTTGGCCTCGGTCTGAAGGTTTAATATGTGGTATGTAGTCCCATGCCGTACCGTCGAATATATACAATCCAACTGAGGCATAGTTTGAAGGAGGATCTTTAGGTTTCTCGATAATTTCATCAATCTTAGTGGGGTCTTCGCTGTTAAATCTCGGAACACCAAATCGCTGTGGATCAGGTACTTTTTTAAGGAATGTCACAGCACCTTCCTTGAAGTTGGCGACAGCGCTTGATATATCTGCGTCTGTTGTATTGTCTCCCAGTATTACCGTTATTGGCTCTCTGTCTGCATAGTCTTTGGCAACCGCAAGCGCATCGACAATACCACCGTTTGGCTTGTCTTGATAGGCGTATTCGACATGGTCAATACCAAAATCTTTTCCATTCTTTAATACTGGTATGAAGTGACCGGCGTGAGGTCCGGAAACAACGATTAATATCTCTTTTATTCCTGCTTTTACCAATGTTTGGATGGGGTAGTAGATCATTGGCTTGTCATAGACAGGAAGGAGATGTTTATTTGTCGCAAACGTAAGGGGGTAGAGACGAGTCGCAAGTCCGCCAGCAAGGATGACGCCTTTCATATATGTTTAAAAATTGATATGAGCGGTAGTTCCGCTTATCTTGGAAAAATAATGAGTTTTAAAAGAAAAATGATGGTAAAACCAATCAGCACATATTCTATCACAGTTTTCAGACTCAGGCTCTTATTTTTCTTATGATGCAATATGCCCCATATGATATATATGCCGGTAAATGCAACAAGTACCGCATACTGGAGTGTTGGCATGCCTTGAAACAGAAACATAGTAATCACAAAGAGACTACCCGCAGTAAGGAGAATGATATAGTCCGTTTTATACTCTCTATACTCTTTTTGTATGTGTTTGAAAAGGTGGTTCATAGTTTCATTGTAATACCTTTAAGCACTGAACCTTGGGCAATAAAGTACATACCAACGAGGATAAACAGGATGAAGAGCAGGTGTGCGATATTCTTGCCTGTCACCCTGAAGAGCTTCATCCTGAGAGAGAAATAGAGATCCAAGAGAAGTGCAATACCAAGAATAACGAGAAAGATAACATTGCCGCTATACATATACGGCTGAACTGTTTTTTTTGGTGTTTGTTCTGATGCATACGCCGGCTTGACCGCAAGTCCGGCCAGCTCGTCATGAGCAGGGGTGGGTGGTGCAGTGGGAGCGATCGTAGGCGCGGTGATATTATGCTCTTTAGCTTGTATATTTGCTGGTATAGTGACTGCGCTTAACGGTTTTCCGAACATTTGAACAACAAGAGTAGTCTCTTCGCCGTTAATGCTTCCGTTCATCACAGCATATCCTACATCGGAGTATTCTGGTTTGAGGACATTCTCACGATGAGTAGGAGAGTTCATCCAGGCATTTACAACCCCGTCACTAAACAAAAAGTTTTTTGCCAGATTCTCTCCTGCATACTCGTACTGGTAACCTGAAGAGAGGATAAAGTCCCAGGGAGTCTCCCCATTGGGTCCATAGTGTGCCCAGTAATCTTTCGCAAACATATCTCGTGCTTTTGCAGCAGCTGCCTGAGACAGTTTTTCATTATATGTTAGATCAGTCAATCCATTTTTTTCTCTTTCCTGATTGGTCAGCTGAAACAGCTTCGAGACGGAAATATCAGTTGCGATTCCCAGCACATTAGTTAATGGTCCTGAGAAATTCCTAAACACAACTGTTAAAAGCAGGGCAAATGCAAAGTAGAGAGAAAGCATGTCAGTATGCAGTAGCTTTGAGCGAAAATTGTTTGATTCATGCGGGATGAAGAAGTGCCGTATCCAATGATGTAGAGATTTCATTCTAGATGAATAAATATCGCTTTATGCGTTTGAAATTATAGTAGATGAATGTGAGCATGAGACTCATACCAAGCGTATCGATCATCACATCTCTTGGTCTGCCCTCACGAGTCGGTACAAATGTCTGGTGAATTTCATCTGACGCGGCGTAGAGAATACCGATAAGAAGTGGTATTGTGAACGACTGCATAAATGGTTTTGTCTTTTGTTTTTTGTAGTTAAAGGCGCGAAACAGAAGAAGGTAGAGAAATGCATATTCGATAATATGGAGAGATTTAAAGAAAATAAAACTGATTGTATAGGAGTCGGTTACCGGTACACGGGGTCGAGAGGAGAAATAGAATATTACGGCCATCCAAATAAAAAGGGGGAACCAGTAACGTACAAACACTCCGAGTTTCTTCATAAAACTATTATGCCACACTCTTTATTTTCAACACAAGTGAGAGGAGACTAATGAGGGAGAAAGAGAATGATGAAAAAGATAGACTTTTGAGAAGCGCTGTTTGCTGTGGGACATTTTTGTCTCCTGTGTCACTGTCGACTGTTTTTATGTTAGACACTTTTATCTCATTTACATTAACAGTTTCATCTTGTTGATTTTTTTGATGTGATTCATGTATTTCTGACCAGGCGAGCGGGTCTTCAGATGGTATTGTTCCATCCTGTTGTCCATCAAACGCATCCTCCTGAGCTGTCGCTCCGAGTATAAGAGCATCAGGTTGTGGGGTCGATTCAACATATGGTTGAGAAACGGTGGGTGTTGGCGTCTCGTTAGGTATACATTCGCTATTGACTGCATTTTTTGTTGCCGAGGTCTGACAGTAATCATTTCCATTTTTCTGAAGAGACCATGACTGTGATTGACTAATACTACTATATGAGGTTTTTGCGACTTCCTTTCCCTCGGGATTGAGAAGCCTGATCACGTCACCATCGTTGTTAAATAACGATACAGAAAGGTCAAATGACAGAAAAGAGAGAGGAGGAATAGTTCCTGACAGTTTTTGTGGTGCGCTGCCGCCGTTTTCTCCATCATCCATACTCCAACTATCTACGGAAACTTGAAAAATGTTAGGGTTATATAGTTCTACCCATTCTTTTTCATTTGATAGCGGATATGGGTATATCTCGGAGAGGATGAGGTTTGGGTAGGGGGTCGGAGTTATCGTAGGTGAGGGGGATGGAGTGTTTGTGGGGGTGAGGGTTGGTAGCGTGCGGATACAGCTTACAGTGGGATTTGTGTTAAAAAAGCCGATGGATGAAGATGTGGCGGTCCATACATCGCCTCCGTCAGGGAGTCGGGAAGAGGAGAGTCCAATTGTCGGAGCCCTTGAGTAACTGTATGAATCTTTGAGGCCCGCAGAAGAGGATGTTGGGGGCATGGTCGAGTCAAAGAGGCGAACTGTATCTGCTGATGTTTTGTTTAGGTTTACATCGCCGCTGTATACGTAACAGGCGTTTGGTAAAAGTATAGTGTTAGAAGGAATCGTTGCGTATGTGCTCCCGCCGCTATCATCGAGATACCAGTTTGATATATCGGCCTCTTCAGAGCCGTCGTTAAGAAGCTCGATTTGCTGCATGCCGGTTTCAATAGTCACTTCGTTTATCTTTATCGCTGCGTACGCTCCTGATGAGAGAAGGAAGATAAATAGAAGAGATAGAGACAACACAAAAATGAAATGTATTTTTAAGCCCATTACTTCTGACCATACTGAAGTGACCTCAGATATTCAATCGACTATAATCGACAGGGTTGATATAATCTCCACATGAAAAACAAAGTATCATACATTTATTTTGATATCGGAGGAGTGTTTTTTAATTGGAGAAAGACAGTAGCACAGCTTGCCAATCACTTAGATGTTGATGAGAAGACGTTTTGGAATGTGTTTGTTGAACTTGATGAAGGGGTGTGTGCGGGACGAATGTCAGCTCAGAATTTGTGGAGAGAGTATAAAAAGAGATATCCGAATGCAGAAGATATAGATGAATTTCTCGTATGGTGGACTGATCGGTTTGAGCCATATCATGAGACACATAGGCTTGTGCACGATGTAATAAAGAAGTATCGAGTGGGTCTGATTACGAATATCTATCCAGACGCATATCCACGAATGTTACAGAAGGGGCATGTTCCTGATCTTCCGTACGAAGTCGTGGTTGAGTCATGCAAAGTGGGCCCAAATAAACCAGATGATAAGATATTTATTCATGCTGAAGAACAAGCAAATGTTCCCCCTACTGAAATATTTTTCATAGATGATTCTGAAAGGAATATAACTGCGGCTAATGCCAGAGGCTGGCAGGGATTTCTCTTTAATGAAGATGATCCGGCTGCTGCAGCGAAAGAAATTCGAAGATTATTGGACGTGTAAGTAGTAGCTGATTACTCCATTCCCGTGGTCGATGTATTTAATATTAATTGTCGCTCCGCTACAGGCCTGACTTGATGAGTAGAGAGTACCGTCTGCTGGTGCGCGGATTACTTCACTGCCTGAGCTCCACATGTCTATACCGGTATGGATTCCTCCGCTATAGCTGTATCTCCAAGACCATGGAGTCTGACCGAAATGTTGCTCGACTATTACCGGGTCGGTAAGCGGCCAGTCCCAGCTGCCACCCCCTATTGTATCTGTTCCACCAGTCTGATGGTCGGTAAGCGTTTTGGAAGAGAGGTAGTTTGCTGGATCTACCCAAGAATTATTAAGTCGTACCTCAAAATGAAGGTGCGCTCCGGTTGAGCAATAGGGGGCTCCAGAGTTCCCCACAAGCGCAATTGGTTCACCTTTCTTAACAGCACCAACTTTACTACCTGTCAATACCGCCTTCTCGACAGCATTGTATTCTGCTAACGCTTGAGAAAGAAGCTGTTGATACTTTTTTTCATCATTCTGGGTGTCTGCAAGAAGCAGCTGTTTCTTGCTTTTTTGATCATCAAGCGCAACTTTCTGCGATTTAAGGGTATCCTCTAGATTTGCCAGTTCAACTTTCTTTTTTTCCCGTAGGGTTTTTTGTTCTTCGAAGTTTAGCTTCGTGGTTTGTACCTGAACAAGCAGTTTCTGGTTGTTTTCCTGAGTCGTTTTTGCATACTTCATCTCATTTATCATTTCCGCTGCATTTGCAGTATCAAAGAGAATATCGAAGAAGGAATAGGCCCTTTTCTTGTAGCCGTCGACTACCCTCCTCAGGAGTAGTTTTGAGAGATAATCCAGAGATTCGTCTAGTCCGTCGATCTTTGCGTCTAAAAGCTCTATCTCTTTTTGTGTTGAAATGATCTTTTTTTCCGTTTCTTCAATGCGGTAAGCAGTAAGAGAGATCTGAGTATCCATGTACTGAATCTGGGAAGAGAGAGAGTTTTTCTGACCTCTCAGTTCAGTAAGCTTCTGTTCATACTCTTTAATTCTGTTTGAGAGGTCGCTTTGCGTTTGGTTGGTGTTTTGCGAGTAGGTGATGGGAGCAAGCGTAATGAATGTGAAGAAAAGGAGGAATACAATAGTAATTTTTTTAGAGGACATGTGATTCATTATAAGCAGATCTGATGCGATTTTTCAATGTTGATTCTCGCGGAGAAGAATAGATCGAATGACCTATAACTTATGCATGATACTTTTCAGTTGCAATGTAGCTTGCGATAAGCGCAATTCCCAGTCCAAACAGTGAGGCAAATCCAAAACTGAGTGCCATGAATGTTGCATTAAGCGGCCAGACCATAATTGATGTACTACCCACAGTAATTATGAGATCCTGCACGCCTCGAAGATATGAGTTGAGAAACGGATTTATGTACAGGAGGAGTCCAAGGATGATTCCGTATGCTGATAATACCGCCGTGAGTCCAAAGAGAAATGCTTCACTTAAGAATGGCCGTTTGATATAGAACCCACCTGCACCCAAAAGCCGTAAGAGCTCAATTTCATCTCTTTTTATTGCTATTTTAAAGAGGAATGTTGTCGTGAGAACAATGATCGACATCAGGATGAGGAAGCTAAAGAAAATGATAGTGGTACGCCGCAAGATAGAGGTAAGAGTAAGGAGTCTATCGACGATCTGCTGTTGAAAGTTCACCTCATCAACACCGGATTTTGTCTTGAGAAATGCCGCAATTTCCGGAAGATATTCAGGTTTTTTCGCATAGATTTCGATAGATGGAGGAAGAATATCCGCAGATACCATCTCGAGAAGGAGTGGATTATCTTTATTTAGCTGTTTATATACGGTATACGCCTCTGCTTTCGAAACATACTTAACATCAAGTACTTTTCCCGAGTTAACAAGTTCTTCTCTGATTTTGAGAATCTCGCCTTCTGGAGCTTTTGCTTGGAAGTAGGCGGTTACCTGAGGTCTTGTTTCAACATACCCTAAAAGTCCATATAAGAAAGAGAGGGTAATAAAGAGGACAAGGGACAAAAATACGGTAAAAAATAGTACTAAAAAGGCGGCTAAAGACTGGTATGGTGTGCGTCTTATTGATATGAGTATGTCTTTCATAGTTCATATCCTCCTTTTCTTACGTCTTTTGCAAGTTTACTATCTC
>CAZLAJ010000002.1:0-24431 GCA_964557525.1 uncultured Gammaproteobacteria bacterium
GTCGAACTGACATCTGAGGTTTTTCAGACCCCCGCCGTGACCACCTTGGCTACCTCGGCTTATAATTGTTCCTTATTGTAACAGAGAAACCTGATCGAAGCAACTTAGAGAATTGGAGAAGAATATATATTTGATATAGTTACTAGTAATGGACACGTATCTAAGTAGCATTCCGTTTGAGTACTATGATATTGCCCTCAAGATTGGATTTGGCGCCATGTTCATCGCAAGTCTCCTCCTTATCGTAAACGCTGTATTATCCGCGAAGCAGATGGGTGGCACGCTCGGAGTTGGGCTTAAGAAAATCGCAGCAGGCAGCATTGCAGATACCATCCTCATACTGACTTATGTTTTGCTTCTAAAAGGCAATAGGGGAATGCTGACAGACCAACAGATTACTGCATTTTTTCTGGTAATCGGCATTATTGGATCTTCCCTACTGATTTCCGGGTACATTCAGATTTATCGTATATCGAAGAAGCTGAAGCTGTTTACTATCTAAGTGCGTCTGCTTGGATTCGAACCAAGGACATCTACTTTATAAGAGTAGCGCTCTACCACTGAGCTACAGACGCTCACTGCCTTATTATACAAAACCGACCGACTATTACGGCTTCAATTCAGGATACTCTTCGAAGATTGCAGTTAGCAGTTTGTTTTTTACTTCATCTACCGTTCCTAATACCGTCGCACCAGCTGCACCTTTATGCCCTCCTCCACCAAGTCGTTTTGCTATCCTCGATACATCATACCTATCCTGAATAGCTGTTCTAATACTAATCCCAACCTCGCCTTTCTTCTTTTCTGTTAATGTAGCAGCGATTATCGAATCTTTAGACATGCGGAGGTAACTCACGAACTCGACTCGAGATATGTGTTGTTGAGTAATGCCATATTTTGTGAGAGTATCATACGAAATTGACGAAAGAATAATCTTCCCTTCCACATACTGTTCAATTGCTTGAAGCGATAACTCCATATACTTGTAATGCGCTCTATCAAATGTGTTCTCCAACTGTGTCAGTAAATGAATATATTCAGGATAGATCTCAACCAATCGTGCGAATATTTCAAGTGTCCTTTTGGTTGTGCCCGGATAACGGAAACATCCCGTATCAGTATAGATACCTACTATTAAATTTGCAGCCATCTCTCTCGTAATCGTCCATCCCCATGTTTCAAAGAGTTCAAATAGTATCTCTGCCGTGGCAGGAGCAGTAGGCAGGATTAGATTATGTTGTGCAAAACCACTATTTGATGCATGGTGATCGATAACTACTGTTTTTAATGTTGGAGGAAATTGTATTAATCCCTTTCTGCTTACCCGATCGAGTGACGCCGCATCCAGGATTATGAACAAATCAAAAGAAGAAATGTCTACATCAAAATAGTTTTTATTTTCTATCACCTCAAAGCCTGGGAGCGCACTAAATGCTTCCGGAGGTTCATCATCCCCGCTCATCACTACTACATCTTTCCCCATTGAATGCAGTGTGTGATACATAGCGAGCGCTGAACCAACACTATCTCCATCAGGACTTGGATGCAGATGGAGCAATATTCTATCACTGCTTTCTATATATTGTTTTATTGTTGAAATGGTTTCATCCATATGACGGTAATAATAAATTATTTTCCAGTTAATTTAGATTGATCAACTGGCTTCCCATGTTTCACAAACTGAGTCCACCACCATTCGTGTGGATGGCTTTTCTTCAGCTCATAAGCCAGTTTTTTTGCTGACTCTGTTTTCATCTTAGGAACTCGAAAATTATAATCACCCTCATATCATCGTTCAGCAAGCTTATTTCCCTGCCATGTTAATACCCATTCTTGATAAAGCTGTTCTAAACTGTCAGCATCCTTAGCACATCTAGCCTCCAGTGTTTTTTGTTCTTCATATTCTTCGAGTAATTTTTGTAAATCCGGACCGAAAGAGAAACCGGAAAACTGATCTTTTACTGCTTGAACCTCATCTGGCGAGCAGTAGTGCTTTGCGATAAAGTCCATATCACCTGTTCTCGCTTCCGCCAAATCATGGAATGTCCCCATTGTTAACGCCTTCATCGCTTGATTATGAGTAAGACCTTCCATTCTAGCCAGACAGTAAGCGATAACCGCAACATGATGACTATGAGAGGCGATAGTATCATAGGTCGTTCCTAAAGTTCGTTTATGAGACCGAGGCATTTCCATAAGTGATCCTGCCTGTTCGATTAAGTGAAGAATTCGTTTAATCATAAAAAGTACCTCTGTGGACCGGAAGAGATTCGAACTCTCGACCCCTGCAATGCGAATGCAGTGCTCTACCAACTGAGCTACCGGCCCGTCTGTGCACCTGGAGGGAATCGAACCCCCATCAAAGGCTCCGGAAGCCCCCATTCTATCCATTGAACTACAGGTGCTGATAGTACTCAATTATATCACCCTTCACCAGAGAATATGATATTAGCGAAGAAACAAAGAAAGAAGAACAGTGCCGCCCACAACTAAGCGATATATGCCGAAGATCGTAAGGGTGTTAGTTTGCAGATAGCGAATAAACCATTTCACCACAAAGTAAGAAGAGATAAACGCGGTAACAAATCCTACTAAGAGTAAACCAAACGAATTCATATTTGCAAACATTACGCCTCGCATTTGGAATGCATCCAAAGCTGATGCGGCAAATATAGTGGGGATGGAAAGGAGAAATGAATACTTAGCTGAATCGTCGCGCCTGTACCTCAGTATCATCATCGTAACGATTACCGCACCGGCTCGAGATACGCCAGGCACCACCGCAAGTGCCTGAAAGAGGCCGATTAGAATAGCACTTTTTAGGGTCAAATCTCCAATCTCTAACTTCAGCTTAATCTTCTCTTTCTTAATGAGCCACTCGATAACAATAAAGATGATTCCAGCGATGATAAATACGGTGGCCATTAGTAGGGGAGTCTCAAAGAATACATTTTTTATCACCTTGTGAAGCAGTAATCCGACAATAGCAGTAGGGATAAACGAAGCACCTACTAAAATGAATAGTCTTTTATCTTTAACGACGTCTTTTATATACAGCAACAAAACCGACAAAATCGCTCCAGACTGGATAAATACCTCAAATAATTTCACAAAATCTGTTTGATTAAGCCCCAATATAGAAGACGCGATTATTAAATGATATGTTGAGGAGATGGGAAGGAACTCTGTTATACCCTCCACTACGCCCAGAATGATTGCTTGAAGATAGTTCATAGTTTTGTAATTGTACTCTCAAATCGCTTTCTGCACAACCTTTTCAGGTATAATATCACATAATGAAAGTCGCACTTGTTCATGATCAGCTGAAAGAGTTTGGAGGTGCCGAGCGTGTGTTTATTGCTCTTAAAGAATGCTTTCCTGATGCGGATGTCTATACCTCATTCTACGATCCGAAAACGCTCGGTAAACACGCAAAACGGTTTGAGGGGTGGCACATAAAAACATCCTGGGTCCAAAAAATTCCCTATTTTGGCAAGATCTATTCACCTCTTCGTTTCTTGGCCCCCTATATCTGGGAAAGTCTAAACTTTAGAGGGTATGATCTTGTCATTTCATCATCAGGGTGGTATATGAGCAAGGGAATAATAACGGCGCCGGAAACAACCCATATCTGCTATATCCACCATCAACCTCGCTACCTCTACTACTACGAAACAGCAATGGAATGGCAGAAGTATCCGCTTGTAAGGATGTATGCACATCTTATAAACAGCGGCTTAAGAATCTGGGACTTCCTTTCCTCCCAGAGACCCGACTTCTTTATCGCAAACTCTAAAGAAACGAAAGCTCGAGTACATAAGTTTTATCGACGTCATGCAGATGTAATCTACCCCCCAGTCAGCATTCTTCAAAAAATGACAGTCACTAAAACTGATATATCAGAAAAAGGTTACTATCTTACCCTCTCAAGACTTACAAGAGCCAAGCACATTAATGTACTCATCCGTGCCGCTAATAAGTATGGCTTTACACTTAAAATTGGAGGCAGCGGCTCTGACTTACCATATCTCAAAAGTATTGCTGGTCCGACAGTTGAGTTTCTTGGCACGGTGAGCGATGCAGACTTTCACAATCTATTTGCCGGGGCAAAGGCATTCCTCAATGCTGCAATCGATGAAGAGTTCGGTATTTCCGTTGTTGAAGCAATGGGACACGCACTTCCTGCCATTGGCTACGCGTCAGGAGGTATAAAAGAAACAATTAACGATGGAGAGAATGGATACCTTTACGCAGAACTCACCCCAGAAAGTCTCTATGAAAAAATCAAAGAACTAGAATCGCTAGACTCAACTACATATACACAGATGAAAAAAACGGCGCGAAAAAGCGCTGAACAGTATTCACTTGAAGAATTCAAGAAAAAAATACATTCGTTCGTTACATCCAAAATGGAGACGTACAAAAAGGATCTCTATGCCTGAGCTACCTGAAGTTGAAACCATCCGTTCTTTCCTTTCGCCATTGCTGACCGGCAGACAGATTATAAAGATAAACATCTTTAACAAGTCTCAATTTACTGGCGACTCTCGGCACGTTCTTGGCTCTCGTATCGTCTCGGTAGACAGAATTGGCAAGGTTCTGCTCATCCACTGTAACACCGATCACACTATTCAAATTCACCTTAAGATGTCCGGTCAACTTCTTACAAAAATTGACGAAAAAAATGAAAAATACGTGAGAATATCTCTTCAACTAGATAACTTTTCGTCATTGTTTTTTCTTGATCCGTGAAAGTTCGGCTGGATGAAAATTACCCCTACTTCGGAGGAGAGTAGATTAATCGACGTCTTATCTCCACAATTCACCCTTCCCTACTTTTCATCACTCACCAGATCAAAACAGCCAATAAAAATACTATTAATGGATCAGTCGAAACTTGCAGGAATAGGAAATATCTACGCAAACGAGGCGCTCTTTCTATCTCACATCAGGCCAGACCGCCTCTCCCCCACTCTATCTAACGAGGAGATCTCGTGTTTGTATAACGCAATTAAATCGGTTATTCACAAAGGAATTCAAACGAAGGGTTCAAGCACTACTCATGTATACCGTCTTCCTGATGGTACTAAAGGTGCCTACCAAAACCACTTTATGGTGTATAGCAGAGAGGATAAGCCATGTCTCCAGTGTAAGCGACCTATCATACGGACTACATTAAGAGGAAGAGGTACATTTTACTGTAAGCATTGTCAGAAGTAGTACAATTGCTAGTATGGATGCTGGTGATGCACATTCTCTCACTCATGCCGGAGGTATTATTCTCAATCAAAAAGACGAAGCGCTTCTTGTGTGTAACGATATCGGCTACTGGACCTTCCCACGAGGACATATCGATAGCAATGAAGATGTATTAACCGCAGCGATACGAGAGATTGCCGAAGAGACAGGCATCAAACAACTTGATCTCATCAGTAAACTACCTATTTATCAACGAGTTAGGGCTAATGATCCAAAGAAGGTAATGATTATTCAAATGTTTTTATTTCAAACAAACGAAGTTGAGACTTATGTTGCTGATCCACATATTGCGCAAGTAGCATGGGTTAAAAAAGATAATGTCATTGAGACACTGAGTGTGGAAGGAGATAGAGAATACTATAACTCAATCCAGTCTCAACTGTTGAAATAAAGATAGTACTATTAAATTCTATCTACCTAATTACTCATACCGTATTGCTTCTATCGGCGAAAGGTCTGCGGCCTTTTTAGCAGGGAACACCCCAAATACGATACCTATGAGAGAAGAAACTCCAAGAGCAAGTAATACAGATTCTACATTAATATAGGCAGGAAAGAACCGCTGGATAAAGAGGACAATGATGAATGCCAAAAGCAACCCCATCAAACCACCGAAAACTGAAAGAAGCACAGACTCAAGAAGAAACTGAGATAGAATATCAAACTTCCTTGCACCCAGTGCCCTCCGAATGCCAATCTCTTTAATTCTTTCTGTAACGGTCACATACATGATATTCATTATTCCGATTCCTCCTACTACCAATGAGATGGCGGCAATCGCAACAAGCACAATATTTATGACTGAAAAAATAGAGGCGATTGCATTGATAATTTCTTTTTGTTCAATTATTGAAAACTCGTCTTCTTTGTAGCGTTTCAAAAGAGCGTCTTCTATCGCACGCTTCGCTGCTGGAATCGCTTTCTCTGAATCTGTCTTTACGAGAACTGCAAAGAACTTCTTTTCAGGATTAAATACGTATGCGGTTTTGTACGGCATATATACGTACATGTCGAGGTCCGGGCCACCAAATCCTCCCCCCTTCGACTCTAACACTCCCTTCACGAGTAGGTTCTGGTTATCTACCTTTACAAACTGTCCGATTGCCTGTGACTCAACCCCAAATAGCTTCTGCGCCAGTTTAGGTCCAATCACGACAACCTTGCTTCGCTTATCAACATCACTTTTTGTAAACTGCTGTCCATGAGTAGCTTTCAGGTTCAGAGCAATAAAGATGTCGGCAGATGCTGCGTACAGATCTCCCAGTTCCTTATTCGCACCATGCATTACAGTAATCGATCGTGTATATACTGGCACAACTGCCTTTAAACCAGATATTCGCTTTAAGCTTTGAATGTCTTTCTCATCAAAACGTATAGATCCTAACGAACTACTTGTACGAAAACTTCCGCCTTGAAGAAGCTTTCCTGGAACAACACGCAACAGATTTGTACCTAAGCTCTCAAACTGTTGTTCAATATACCTTCGAAGACCTAAACCGAATGCAACAAGTAATATAACCGAAAGAACGCCTATTAAAATTCCCAGCGACGTAAGTATTGTTCTAGTTTTATTTCGAGCAAAATCAGATATGGCCGACTCAACAATAAAGAGAAAATAGCGCATAGTTATTGTGAAACAATTTCTCCGTCAATAATCTTCACTGACCTTCGTGCTCGCGCGGCGATGTCAGGCTCATGAGTGACGATAATGACAGTAATTCCTTCTTTGTTCAACTCAACCAAAAGCTTCATAATCTCATCTCCTGTTTTTGTATCCAGATTGCCAGTAGGCTCATCAGCAAGAATGAGATCAGGCTTCATCACAAGCGACCGGGCAATCGCAACTCTCTGTTGCTGCCCGCCCGAAATCTTATTAGGATACGAGTTCTCTTTTCCAGACAAACCAAACCTATCAAGTAGGTATCGTGCGTGTGATCGGGCATCATAGTCTATCTTTTTTCTCGCATAGATTGTTGGAAGCAAAACATTTTCAAGAACGGTAAGCTTATTAATAAGATTAAACTGCTGAAAAACAAAACCGACAAACTCATTTCGCAGCGTTGATGTCTGGTTATCATCGAGGGTAGCTACATCTATATTGTTTATCTTAATCGATCCAGAAGTCGGCTTATCCAGCAAGCCGACGATATGCATAAGGGTAGACTTTCCTGAACCAGACGGCCCAATTATCGCAGTGAACTCTCCTCGTTCAAACTCTACATTAATGTTCTTCAGAGATACGAAGGTTAGATCGTTGTCAAGCTTATATTCTTTTCGGATATCTTTGAGCTGAATCATACATGGTACGTAGACAAATCATCATCCCGACTGATACAGAAGATCTCCCGGATGAATACCGCCTTTAATTTCTGTATCTGTCTCTACCGTCTCACCAACGGTTACGAACGTTTTTTCTCTTTTTCCATTTACATCTCTCCACACATATTTTTTATCACCCTCCTCAAACACAAACGACGATGGAACAACAAGAACGTTCGCTCTCTCTTTTAGAACAAATGTCGCATCTCCTGTCATTCCGTATCTAAAAGGAGCTGCATGCTGGTTATAGGTCAACTTGACTTCATAGACTGTGCCGGTCTCACCGCTTTTTGGCATAAATGAGATAGATGTAATATTTCCTACCACCTTCTTATCCTGATACGCATCAAACACAATCTCGGCTGGCTGACCGGTATAGAGGTTCGTCACCTCGGTCTGATCAGCGTCCACTACAAAATAGAGGGTATTCGGGTTAACAATCTCAAACTCAGCAGAAGCGGGCGTAATGTTAACTCCTGCAGTTGGCGTGTCAATACGCACGATCAAACCATCGATCGGAGAGGTAAGGTTTGAGTATTCAAGCGCAAGTGCTTGCAGTTCAACATCAATTACGGAATTGTTAAGACTATTTTGGGACTTGTCCCCTATTCGCAGCGCTCTTCTTCGCTGATCATCGGTTAATGACCAAAGGTCAGGGGTCTTGTTATCATCCTGCTGCTGATCAAAGTCAAGACGAGTACTTGAATATGTATTAAGGTAACGGGTTAAACGTTTTTGTAGTTCCCTTTGATCAAGAGAGGCGATTAACTGCCCCTTCTGCACATAGTCCCCTTCTTTTACTCCCACATACGTAAGCTTGCCTGCAGATTGAAAGCGCAAAGATACGTGCTCTGAAGCATCGATGCTGCCAGATAACGATAGCGCTTCTTTTAATGCCTTTCTTCGAACGGTATAAGTCTCTGTGCTTTCGCCTTTCACGGTCGGTTTTCTAATATACACACCTGCACCAATGATAACAACAAGCGCAGCTAGCACATACCACCTTTTTTTCAGTAGAGAAAGAATTTTCATACCACATTTCACTATACTCTCTTTACTTTATTTTGACAAGCAATCAGCTTACGAAATAACCCCTAGAGAAGAATGCAAAAAACAAAATTTGAAGCAGACAAAATACGAACATAAGCATTCCTTTAACATACTTATTACGTATTTCTGCAAAAACCATAAACAATGTTAAGCAGATCAGTGCGTATCGAGGTATGGAAGAAAACGTACCGGTCAGACTGGGAACGAACACATTTAATCCCGAAAAAAGCGCTATCCCAAGCCGCACTTGATACTGTTTCGAGGCATGAGGGGCGATAAAAATGTCATAGATAACAGCGGCAAGAACACCCGTCATAATAAAAAGCTCAACCAAAGAAATAAAATATTGAAACGTAATGTCAGCAGTTAAGAGTATTTTGATATATCTGAAATAAACTTGGGGCAGCAAAACTAATGAGGTTGAACGATTTGCGCCAAATGCCGGTTGGGAATGGAAGAAAAACAGCGGATCACCAGTTGTATACCATAGGTATGCAGCATATGCTCCAAATCCGAATAATGGCGATAATAGTACCGCAAACATCTTCCATTTTTCCGGAGCCAAAAATAATGTCTGGAGCGATCCAAAAGTTACATCCAAGCCTCTTTTTATCCTTTCTTTCAAAGATTTTGCCATTCCCTGGCCTTTTTTTAGATGATAATCATGAAGTGTGATCACATACAACATAGAGACTATTGCAAACAGACCATTGAGGCGGGTAAGGCCCAAGAGTACGCCTACAATGCAAGCGAAAAGGTACTTCCTACGATAACCAAAGAGCAGGTAAAGCGAGAAAAGTAACAAGAAAAATGATTCTGTATACAAAGCACTCAGAAAAAATGAGGTGGGAAAAATAAGGTAAAAAACTAAAAACCAACTAAAATATCGTCTGTTCAATCCATCTGTTTCTTTAAAAAAGAGTAATATCGTATAGAAGAAAAACCATAAAGAAACAGATGATATCACCATTCCAAACAGTACAACATATTCAGGTGTTCTGGTAAAAGATAGTCGGAGCATTAAGGGGAAAAGAGGAAAAAATGCCTGCTCAAACTGGACATACCCATCTCGGGCAATATTGACATAGTGTACACCGTCAAAGTTGGCCCAAATGGTAAAAAAAAGTGACCACGCGCTATCGTAGCTTTTTGCGAAGGTAAACGGTGCGTGAAGCGGGATAACAGAAGACATCTGTATTACGATCAACTGAATCATTCTGATAAAGACATAGAGAAAGGCAATATACCACATAGTTTTTACATATACGGCGTCCAGTCCGTAATGGGCATGACATTATAGAGCATAAAGTTCCATGCGTAGAGATATATTGCAGGCAGCAGAATGAGAAACACAATCATAAATCGTTTTGATGTAAAGAAAGTTGGAAATGCCATAAGCCCTAAAGGCCATAGCGGCAAACTGTACCTTGCAATGTCTCGATGTTGAACAAAAATGGTGGCAGTTAAAAAAACAAGACCGAAATAGAACAAACTCCTCTGGTGTGATTTATACAGAGTCACAACTGTCAATAGATACACTCCAAAGTAAAAAACAAGGTCTTCGAGCCAAGCTGTCCCCACCCACCTCTTAGTGAAATCAAATGCTGAATAGGGATAGACGAGGTGTATATTGTCGCCAGAATGAAAGTACGCAAAAAAATCTCCGGTCTGCACAAAATAGAAAAGAAAGACAATGATTAATCCAACGGGAATCAAGGAAACACCTGCCCATTCCCACTTCAACTTACGATCTTTTATATACATCTCCACAAAGCAAAGAATATATGCAATAAACAACAAAACTCCAGGTGATTTCGTCATCACACTCAACACTCCAAACAACCCAGCCAAAATATACTTTTTCGATTCAAAAAAATATAAGGAAGCAAGAACAAAAAAGATAAACAATGTCTCAGGTGCCCCCACCGATCTTACCACAAGCAACCTCGGCAGAAACAACAGAACGACCGATAGGATTAAAGGGTGCTCTGATATCTTATACTTCCATACGAACAAGTAAAACATCAATGCCATTGCAATTGTTGCAAGAAGCGGAATAAAGAGCATTGCTCGCATGTAGCCTAATAACGCAAGCGATCGTATGAGAAGAGGATAAAGTGGTAAGTGGGCGGGATAATATCCAGGACGCGACTCTAGCTGCAGATGAAGTGATTTAATCTCGTTAGGATTATATAAGGTTTTAGCCGCAACAACATACAGCGGTCCATCAAAGTGTTTATACACCGTATGCATATCAAGACCGCGAACACCCAACCATTGGGGAGCCTTAAACAAAAAGGGGAGGTATAAAATTAATACGGAAAAAATGACAATTGATATAATAGTGAGAGTGTTTATGAGATGAGGACTGTTTTTCTTGTTCATAAACTAGTGATATTGTACACGATATGAAAAAGCTTACATACATAGACGTTATTGCTGGTGGACTGATCATAATCGCCGCTACACTTCGCCTCTATCGCCTCCCTGAATTTATCACTTTCCTAGGAGATCAGGGAAGAGACGCGATAATCGTTAAGCGCATAATCACACTTGAACATCTTCCGGCGATCGGCGCGCCAAGTTCAGTCGGAGGAATCTACCTCGGACCCTTTTACTACTATCTTATATCTCCTTTTTTGGCACTTTTTAGATTCAACCCGGTTGGTCTCGGATATGGTGTAGCCTTTCTTACCATTACACTCATGATTGGCATATATGTGCTTCTGCGAAAAACTCACCCTAAAGAAGCGTTGGGTGTCATCTTCTTCACTACATTCTCGTATGTAAATATAGAGCTTGCACGATTTTCCTGGAACCCCAACCTTCTTCCTCTTTTTGCAATGATTACTCTCATCTCTTATGAACGCCTGCTTAATACGAAAAAAGCGCAGTGGGCAATATTATTTGGTCTCTTTTTTGGAATGTGTATACAGCTTCATTATCTATCTGCCTTTCTCATTCCTACATTTATTGTAAGTGTCGCCTACTACTTCACCAGAGTAGACACAAACAGATCTCTTTTTCCATATGTTCGCAATATTGGCATATCGATATTAATGTTTGTTGTTTGCACCTCTCCTCTCATACTATTTGACCTTAGGCATCAGTTCTTAAATCTACGCAATCTTATTACATACTTCACAAGAGGCGAACAAACACTTCATACACCTTTTTTTAGTCGACTCAATGAGACTTTTTCTGCTCTGCTTAACTACAGTCTTGGATTTGCTCTTCCACCTCTTCTTGTGTTTCTTATCTATGCACTACTGTTCGGTTTCCTTGTCTTTGCGTGGAAGAATAAACAGGTTCTTTCAACTATAACGACACTGAATATATTCCTCTTCTTGCTTACATTTAGTCTTATTCAATCTCAACGTCATCCACACTATTATGGACCAGTATATCTATCGCTTTTTTATGCCATCACAGCTGCCTTAATAAGCGCAAGAAACAAAAAATTACAAGTCGCTCTTATTTGTCTAACCACAACCATCTTTCTATTTGGAAATCTCAGTAAGCTAACATATCTTACTCAGAAAGCCTCAAATCAAATATCTCACGCTCAAATAATAGCCCAGTCAATGTTGCCGCTTATTACCTCATCCACATACCAAATAGTCTCTCTTCCCGCTACTGAAAGCAATGAAACGGTACGATACTTTCTAGAAATTAATAATAAGATACCGCTTGCGATGGACAGTGCTATCCAGCCGGATGAACTCTTTGTAGTGTGTTTTACCTCTCCTTGCCGGGTGCTTGATAACGAACAGTGGAATATATCTACATTTAAAAATGCTACAATAGGAACACAAATACAGACTGAGGGTGTCATGATTTATAAACTTATTCATAAACAATGAAAAATAACAGTGTATCAATTATATTTCCCTGCTATAACGAAGCCAAGCGATTTGAAAAAGGATTACTGGATCAGATAGTAGAGTACACAAACGCGGATAAACGCATTGCAGAGGTTATCGTTGTAGACGATGGATCGACTGATAATTCAAAGGAAATAATTCAGAAACAATACAGTTCCAAGTCTACGAAATTGAGAGTAATTGATGGACAACATCAAGGTAAAGCATTTGCGCTCATACTCGGCATCAAAGCTGCAAACTCAGAATACGTATTACTGTCTGATATTGACCTTGCGACACCGCTCTCTGAATCAGAGAGACTGTACAGCTTCGCTGATGAAGGATACGATATGGTTATTGGATCAAGAAACACTAGGCGTGAAGGCGCACCACTTTTGAGAAAGCTTATGTCCTCAGGCTTTATCCGTATCAGAAGTATGTTCATCAACCTCCAAGGTGTAATTGACACACAATGTGGATTTAAGCTTTACAAAAGAGAAAAGGCAGTAGATGTGTTAAACCGGCTTCTTATCTTCAAAAAACAGCGAACAACAACCGGAAGAGTAGTAGCTGCCAGTTTTGACCTTGAATTTCTTTTTGTCGCTACGAGGCTACACATCAAAATTAAAGAGGTGCCCGTTGCCTGGAAGCATGTGGACACTGAAAACGTAAATGACTTTATACGAGATGGTGTACGAACATTAAAAGACATATTTCGAATTAAGTACTATGACCTTCTGGGAACGTATACAACGACATAACCTTTTTCTGCCCCTAGTAGTAGTCACGATTTTTGCCATTGCCCTATCTATGCGTATAATGCGCATCGATGCGTTTCTCTCATATCATGAAGATCAGGTGAGAGACATGCTATATATACAAAAATTGTTTCAGAATAAAGAATTCATACTATTAGGACCCAAGGCGTCTGTCGGCAACTTTTTCCTTCCGCCTTTTTGGTACTACCTTATGGGCCTTGTCTACCTCTTCTCGCACTCCCCACTCTATCAAGGCGTTATGGTTGCAGTTATATCTGCTCTAACAGCGGTAATACTGTTTATCTTCGGATACCGTTTCTTCGGAATGAAGATCGCAGTCATTGCGTCGGTGCTTTATGCACTCTCCCCAATCTCAATCGAGTACTCACGATTTGCCTGGAATCCCAATCCGATCCCTTTCTTCATCGCGCTAACCTTACTGGGTTTATATGAGTTTGCATTTCATAAAAAAGAGTGGGGTTTTGTCATTGGCACAGTCGCTGCAAATCTTGCTCTTCAGTTGCACTATCAGGGAAGTATTATTTTCCTTTTTTTCATCGGATATCTCATCGTCAGTCGAAGAATGTCGCTCAGAAAATTCTTCATATATATCCTTCTTAACACGCTTCTTATCTCACCTTTTATCATCTATGAACTCACCCATTCATTCTCAAACACAAACGGAATACTATCATTTCTGGGTCACTCACAGTCGCTGAAATGGTTTGGCATTCCATTCTATGCTAAATTTATCTTTTATGAGTTTTCTCTATTTCTAGCAAATACCCTCATCATTAAAAATCAGTTTGTTGGATATCTGCTACTTCTGCTATTTGCTTTAAGCTTTCTCGTAAAGCTAAAAAACGAAAAGGAAAGGCTTGTTCGATTTTTTTTACTTTTCTCAATTTTTATGCTATTTATTTACAAAAATTCATTAATTCCGTTTTATCTTTTGTTTTTAATTATTCCGGTCATTATCTACGCTTCAATTTTTCTCGGAAGGATAAAGCATAATGCGCTGCTTTTAGTCGTTATGATTTTTATCATAGTCGTAACCATCGCAACTAGTCCAACGTTTGCTCAAACAGATGACACATTTATGCAGATCAATCAGACAGTACAAAAACTTTCTGTAAACCAAAATTACTGCATTCGCTACGATGTGTTTAAAGAGACATATATAGAAAAGAAGTTCCGTTACCTCTTCAGTGTTGCCACTCAACCACCATTATCAGACAGTCAGATATGCGAAAAACAATACCTTATTTGCGAACCTGCAAAATGCCCTGGTGCTCTTATCGGTAGGCGCTATTCACAAGTCCAGCTACAGACTAATAAAGCAGGAGTTTTAATATATGAAATTCAATAAGTACTTAATACCTGGCATATTAATTGTGTGTACTGTATTTAACGTCAGTTTTCTCGTATATAATACGAGAAACTTGTATTTTATTTCGTATAACGAAAAGAAGTACGAGCTGAAATATAACAACTCACAATATGTTATTCCTCAGTCTAAACAGGTTATTGGTGACACTATTCTGTTGAGCCATGCTGGATATCAATATGCGAAAGGCCTTAATCCCATTCTTATTAATCCCGACCACCCTCCCCTTGGTAAATACATCATTGGTTGGAGCATCTTACTATTCCACAACAACGCACTCGTCTCACTTGTGTTTGGCATAGGATGCATGATAGTTGTAGCTGGTATTGTATACATAAGTACTCGATCACTGATTGCGTCTTTACTCGCTCTTTTTCTAACATCAACCGATGGAGTATTAAGAGAACAGGTACTCCACCCTCCAATGCTTGATATTATTCAAGCTTTTTTTATGCTTGTTGCGTTTATGTTTGTTATTCTTTTTGTAAAACATAAAAAATATATTTTTATATTGCTAGCCGGAATTGCTATTGGATGCATGGGTAGCACAAAACTCTACTTTCCTGCCATCGGTCTAATAGTGATTACAATAGTTGCATTACTCTATCACTATCGTTCGGTAAAGACGACAGTTATTTCTGCACTACTACTGTCTGTTACAGCATTTATTACCTATACGCTGTCTTACACCATATATTTTGCAAACGGAAACTCACTCCGGTCTTTTTTTGGAGTCCAAAAATGGATCTTTTTATTCTGGCAGATGAATGCTATTCATAAACCAGAACTATTTGGAAATATGATCCCTCTCATACTCTTTAATAAGTGGCGGGTGTGGTGGGGAGATCAACCGTACATAGCTTATGATAAATGGAATATGCTCCTTCCACTCTTTTTTATCACTGGTATATCTCTATCGCTTTACTGGCTGTTTGTTATTGTGGTTAAAAATAAGCAAGTTCAACACACAACTCGCTTCAGCTTATTTTTGTTCTCGTTATGGATTATCTCCTGTACCGTATACTATCTTTTTATTCCTATGTACCCCCGATACTTAATGCTTCTTTACTTCCCTATTTATATCCTCATTGGAATCTCGCTCACAGCAACCGAAAAGAAAAAGTCTGGTACAATGGTACGATGAAGATTAAGATTAAACACGAAATACAACAAGATAAAAGAATAAATGGAGACGAACTTCTAAATATCATTCTTTCTCACCGAGGCGTTGAAGATAAAGAATCATTCCTGAGTCCGCCTTCTCCCCTTACCATAAGCCTTCTCGATTTTGGAGAAAAATATAAAGAGCAGTTTGATAATGTTATCAAGCTTCTCTCACAGATAAAAAAAGAAAACAGAAATATTATCGTCTATACCGACTATGATGCGGACGGAATCACCGGTGGTGCAATCCTTTGGGAAACACTTCATTTGTTAGGATTTAATGTATTCCCTTATGTACCCAACCGACATACTGAAGGGTATGGATTTTCTTTGCACGGTATTGACACAGTCATAGCGGAACATAATCCAGCTCTCATCATTAGTGTCGATCACGGAATAACGGCAAGAGAGAAGATTGCATACGCGAAAGAGAAAGGCGTACCGATAATTGTAACCGATCACCATCTAAAACCCGAGGTAGAGCCCGATAACGCCTTTGCCCTCTTTCATATTCCCGTTCTGTCTGGCTCTGCAGTTTCATATTTTTTTTCAAAAGAAATCTATGAATACTTCAAAGATATATTAGAAATTCCTGAAAACAAACAAAGACGCCTCCATCATAACTTTTCTGCAGACTACCTTACCCTCGCATCGATCGGAACAATCGCGGATCTTGTGCCCCTTATCGGCCCCTCGCGAAGTGTGGTGAAATACGGGCTCGATGCAGCTGGAAAAACGGATAGATGCGGACTGAATCATATATTAAAAGAGGCTGGAATAGAAGGAAAAAAAATTAGCCCTTACGAGGTTGGTTTCATCATCGCTCCTCGCATAAACGCAATAGGAAGATTGCAGCATGCTATGGATGCTCTTCGACTTCTTTGCACCATAAACTGTGAGCGCGCTGCCCAGCTTGCCGGACAGATGGGGAATAAAAACAAAGAAAGACAAGATTTGGTAAAAGACGGTGTTGCTGAAGCAGAGCAGCAGGTCGTTACACTCTATGGCGGCAAACTGCCCGCTCTCATCATCCTCCGATCGAATAACTGGAATGAGGGAATTATTGGACTTATAGCAGCAAAAATTACAGAGAAGTATTACCGACCTACGATTGTTATGACGAAAAGTGATGGTTTCTACAAAGCTTCTGCCCGCTCAATTCCGGCACTCCACATGACTGATTTCTTAAGGGAACATCAGTCACATCTTGTTGATGTTGGAGGTCATGCAGCAGCTGCAGGATTCACCATAGAAGAAAAACAGATTGAAGCCTTGACTGTTAAAGCCCAACAAACGGCAAAAGAAAAACTGCAAGAGACTGATTTTGAACGAATTATAGACGTAGATGTGAAACTCCCATTATCATATCTTTCAACATCTATTGTTAAAAAAATAGAAGAGCTCTACCCATTCGGTGTCGGAAACCCACAACCTGTATTTATGAGTGACTGCGTCTTGCTAGATGCGAAATTAATGGGCAAAAAAAACGAACATCTACGGCTCTATCTCAAAGATGCAGATAAACAAACATATCCTGTTGAGTTTGTTTACTTTAATGGAGCTGAACAATTCTCTACACTTAGTAGTAATCAAAAACTATCTGTGATATATTCGGTGGAAATAAACAGATGGGGAGGAAATGAAAAAATGCAAGGGAAAATAGTACAAATAATGTAAGGATTTATCTTCTCCATCCGAAGTTCTGTTGCATCCACTCTTCTCTAAATTGCGCATTTCCACCTTCGCTACGTATTGTTCCATCTTGTGCATCTCGAGCATACCCGCACGCATTACAGTGGTATTCGTGTTCTTCAGTCATGCCAAAACCATCCTCAGAGGTTACAAGCATCAAATTTGAGTTTTTACAGCTTGGACACGATTCTTTTGTCTTAATGATTTTCTGTTTAGCCATAATTAAAATAATGTAGCCGCAGGGTTACCCCTGCGGCTTTAAACTTCTCCATCAACAATTCCAAGTCTGACCACAATCATCTTCTGTTACTGGACGATTTGACTCAGCACCTGTAGAAATCTTAAAACTGGTTACTTCTACTGGATTAAATCTTTCTGACATATATATCACTCTCCTTCCTTGGGTATTAAAAAACCCGCCTTCTGGGCGGGTGATTTTTTTCTAACTTATGTGCCTTTATCTTAACCACCCGCACACTTCTCCTCTGACGAGGAAAATGAAGTGACACATGGATGGTTGATAAAAGGTATTCACAATTGTTTATTGTATCAGAAATTACAGCGATGTCAAACAATTATCGAATCGACCACATATTGTCATTTACAGATCAGAAGATTATAATACCTTTACTATGAAAAACCTTTTTGTTGATCAGATCCCAGAGTATGTTGGTAAAGAAATTGAGTTGTATGGGTGGGTTGATAGCAAGAGGGATCACAGAAAGGTTGTCTTTATCGATCTAAGAGATAGAACAGGTATAGTGCAGATGGTAGGAAACGAATCTTTAAAAGAGATCTCTCCTGAAGATGTAATCTGGATTAAAGGACTGGTGAAAGAACGACCAGAAAAATTAGTGAATCCAAAACTGAAAACAGGAAAAGTAGAGGTTGAGGTAATAGAATATAAGATCATCTCAAAGGCAGCTCCCCTCCCTATTCCAATTTCGACTGATGGATACGAAGTAGAAGAAGAGATTAGATTGAAATATCGTTACCTTGATATGCGTCGAGAAAGAATGATGCATAACTTAATTCTTCGCTCTCAAGTCACCACCTTTATTCATAACTATTTAACAAAACAACACTTCCTAGAGATTGAGACACCCATCTTAACAAAAACAACTCCTGAGGGAGCTCGGGACTTTTTGGTCCCATCTAGATTGCAAAAGGGCAAATTCTACGCACTCCCTCAATCGCCGCAGCAGTATAAACAGCTTCTCCAGGTTGCTGGGGTTGAGCGATATTTTCAAATAGCACGATGTTTCCGGGATGAGGATCCTCGTGCAGACCGGGCATATGGTGAGTTTACTCAGCTTGATATGGAAATGTCATTTGTTACTCAAGAAGACATTCTAACCCTCATCGAGTCTATGTTCACTGAAATGGTGAAGGAACTTTTTCCCAACAAGCACATCATGCAGTCTCCATGGCCACGCTTGACTCATAAAGAGGCGAAGGAACAGTATGGAACAGACAAACCAGACTTGAGAAAAAATAAGGAGGATAAAGATGAGCTTGCGTTTGCGTGGACAATAGATTTCCCTCTCTTTACAGAACAATCAACAGACGACTTTTATCACGGCTCAGGAAACGCAAAGTTTGCCCCATCCCATCACATGTTCACCGCTCCACACCCTGATGATGTTCCACTCTTGGACACTGACCCACTGAAGGTTCGTGGACTGCAGCACGATCTCGTTCTCAATGGATATGAAGTGGGAGGTGGAAGCATTCGTATTCACGATCCTCAAATTCAGCAGAAGGTATTTGACCTTATTGGTTTTTCTGAAGAACAAAAACATCAGTTTTCACACATGCTTGAAGCGTTCACCTATGGCGTTCCCCCACATGGTGGAATTGCCCCAGGTATTGACCGCTTAATGATGGCCCTTCAGGGAGAACCATCCGTACGAGAAGTAATGGCATTCCCTGCCTCATCTGGCGGCAAGATTTCGATTATGGATGCTCCATCATTTGCAACTGATGAGCAGCTGAATGAGCTCGGGATCAAGGTAAAGTAAACTGGTGAAAGAAGAACAGACATAGTACAATGAATCCATGAAATTTCGGTACTATTACCTGTTCGTTTTTTTCACTCTTCTCTTTCTTTTTTATCCAGGTGATTCGTTGTATATAAAGATATTTTCATATAATAGAGATCTCTTTACGAGAGCGACCACATATACACCTCCTAAAAAATACGAGATTCCCACTGCTAAGCAAGCACCTCCACCTGTAGTTACAGCAGATGCAACATATATCATTGACCTTCAATCCTTTAGCCCGATATATGGAAAGAATGAGAAGAAACAGCTCTTCCCCGCATCAACAACCAAAATACTTACAGCGCTTGTTGCATTGGATGTATATAAGCCGGATGATGTTGTTACTATTAAGCGCACTATTACCGAAGGGCAGGTAATGGGACTTACCGTGGGAGAAAAAATCAGTATAGAAAATCTGCTTTACGGGATGCTCGTGCATTCAGGTAATGACGCAGCTTATGCAGTCGCCGATGCATATGGATATGACCAGTTTATTGCGCGCATGAATGAAAAAGCTCAGAATATCGGAATGCGCTCATCGAAATTTAAAAATCCTGCTGGTCTTGATGACCCTAACCAACTATCGTCAGCATTTGATCTCGCGCTTGCATCACGAGAACTATTGAACAACAAACTGCTTCGTAAAATCGTCGGAACAAAAGAAATAACCATTTCGGATGAAGACTATAAAGTATTTCATCGACTCACAAACGTTAACAGGTTGCTCGGTGAGGTTGAAGGAATAGGCGGATTAAAAACAGGCTATACCGAAAGCGCTGGAGAGAATCTCGTCAGCTTTTATAAACACAACAACCATAATCTTCTCATTGTGGTTCTCAAAAGTCAGGATCGATTTACAGACACAAAAACAATAGTAAAATGGATCGATGATAATGTAAGATATATTCCTCTTTAATTCTGAATAAAGTCTGATTGCACTGCGGGAACGTATCCAACGTACCCCTTGTCACCTAAAAAGACATATACCGGCTGAATATAGTCCTGACTGATATCCGGATCTAGATATCCAACAAACATCTTGGAGATGTTTACGCCCTGCTCGTCCTCTGTTGTAGCTGCGACATGAAACCCTTTACCTGCCTGCAACTCTTTCCATGCCTCGTCCCCAGATTTTAATGGATAAACCCCTACCTGCTCCGTTGACCTATCAAAAAACTTAATCTGCGCCTTCACAATTTTGGGAGTATCTTCACCAAATACCATTACTACATAATTCTGACTATTGAAGTAGGTAGGAGAAACAACTGGAACACCATCGATATCAGCGCGATAAAAATCAACTTCTACCATATTTGCCTCGTCCGGATTGTCTACGACCTTCAGCTCATTATTCTGCGGTGAATATCTAATATATATGATATTTGTTCTCCCCTGAGCTAACTCTTCGGGATACTTATTCAATGACCTCAGAAACTCGACCGCCGTATTTTCAGCCGCGTTTTTTGAAGGTATTGAGGCAAAAGCAAATAACCGAGGATTCTGATTTATATAGTACTGATACGAAAAGTTGAAGTTTGCGATGTCAATCGTTGCTTCCTGAGAAGCTTCCTGGTACTTCGCCTGTGTCTGAGTGTCGTTGAGAGAATAGCCTGTTAGATCTGTATCAAATCCGAGTGTATTTGCCATCGTAACTAGTCTCTGTCTGTAGCCGAGCTTAGAAATAGCGGGTGGCAGAAAATATATGTTAGCTGTTGCAGTCGCAGTAACCGGCCTCCCTTCGATAGTATCGAGCGTAAATTTCTTCGGCTGTACAGCGGTAGTACTTTCTAGCTTTATCGGTGGCAGTTTGTCAAAGATAGTATTAATGTACAGACTCTGAGGTGTTTTTCGCACGGAAACATAGATTATGAGCAATCGGAAAGCATAGTAGAAAATGAGGACAACAAACAAAAGGACAACAACAAGCGGAAGAAATCTACGCACATACACAGATAGCTCAGTGAGAGTCATACCTATAACTATAGCAAACAATCACCCATGATACACTCTTAAAGGGAAATAATGCTGAAGGGCTGCGGAGTATACGCTAAAATGTCCTCCTCTGTAGTAGTTAATATTGTCTGAAAATCAGATATGAGGCTTAAAATAAGTTTCCTATTATCTTTATCGAGCTCAGAAAAAATATCGTCCAGCAGCAGAATCGGTTTCTTTCCGGTCTTATTCTGACAATACTCAATCTCCCGTAAATGAAGCCAAAACAAAGCTAGTCGCTGCTCGCTTCTTGATCCATAGAGGTGAATATTTACACAATCCTCCCCCTCTTTCTTTGATATCTGAAAATCATCTTTCTGGGGTCCTATGGTAGTTCTCCTTATCACCTGCTCTTGTTCAAACGCGCTCTGAGCCCGATCTGCAGTAAACATATTCATTCTGTATTCAATCTTAAATATTCGCGAATGAATATCTGGTTTTTCATTTAAGAATGAGATATATGCTTCCCGAGCAGCGGTGATATAGGCTGCCTGCCCCTCAAGATAGCTATTCCAAAATTGTAGTTCCTCTACAAGTGCCTCTCGGGATCGATACCCTTCCAGCACCTTATTCCTTTTCCTTAAACCCTGTTCATAGTTGTTCAGCCGTTTTTTATATTCATAATCATAAAACGAAAGCAGCCTATCAATATACTTTCTTCTCCCATCCGGTGGACCGATAATGAGATTTATTTGATCAGGCGAAAAGAGGATGGAACGCGTAGAATCCTTAATATAAGTCGCGTATCTCTGTTTCGAGTTGTTAACGCTGAAGATCTTTTCTACCCCTGCCGACAGTTTACGGTAATAGATCTGGTAATGCACATTTGATCCATTAGTTGCATCTGCGCGAATAAAAGCCTCGCTTGCACCGATCGTTAACAACTCTTCTTCCTTACTTTCACGAAAACCGTACCCGTTCAGAATACAGTGTATAGCCTCGAGCAGATTCGTTTTTCCTTGGGAGTTTGGTCCAATTACTACAGTTATCTGCGGGCTAATGAAAAAGGTCGAGTTCGTATAATTACGAAAATGGTGGAGCTCAAGTGAAACAAGCCTCATATCTACTGAATAACTGTTCCAATAAATTCTCTGTTCTGTAGTATGTTCTCTAAATTGTCAAAGTTGGTGCCGTTTGCAATAATAACCTTCAGTTTCAGCTCCTTTGCTAAAGCCGATGCGACTGGGTCAAATGGAACATTTGCCCCAGGCACCCACTCTGTTCCTACAATCTTCAGTAAATCATCCCACTGAAGCGACTTCAATATCTGTGCATCCGGATGCTGTTTTGGGTCTTTATCATACACCCAATCAATATTGGTTACATTAATCATTGTCTGTATGCCGTAGTCCTTTGCCAGAGTTACCGCGCAGTAATCTGTGGACCAACCAGGCTTCCAACCGGCTCCAATCACCACAGGCTCATGCCAGCCTTCAAGTTTGTGAGCATAGTTTTCTATAATACGGGGATGAGCGATATCTTTGAATATCGTTCGTATAAGATGAGCATTCAGCCGGGTCACATGGATACCGAGCCAATCAATATCGTCTGGAGAGACATCTGCCCCAATAACCTCTCGCGCAGCGCGTTGATAGTGACGGGTAGTGCCTCCACCGCCAATTACCAGAAAAAAAGTATATCCTTTTTCTACCTGCTGCCTGATAAATATATTCAGCTTCTGTAAGAAGATGACATCAAGTCCACCCTTTGGAACAACGAGACTCCCTCCAACTGAGAGAAGAATAGGCTGACGTTGCATTAATAGAATACCCCCTTGCCAAAACCAAAAATATAACCAACTAACGAAGTAATAAAATATGCAAACACAATAAGTATGATTCCGATTATGCCTGAGGTTATCTTCGCTCGCGCGGTCTTTACCTTGTCTGGACTTCCTTGAGACATCAAAAGATCAGCGCCACCCCAGATAATTACACCCAAAAGAATAAGGAACGCAAATGGGACAATCCAAAACATCAGTTTATTTATCAGATCTCCAATGTTTTCTATACCCACTAACGGTCCTTTAATCTGTGTATTTGCGCCAATATTGAGAGTCTGGGCATGTGCTTCTGACATATGCTTGTATTATACATATAATACTCAGCTTTTCTGTAAAGTTCTACTGATAACAAGGTATAAAATCATCAAAGCCACGTTAGCGCCACAGATAAAAAGAAGTTGTGTATTAACCGTGCTTACAAGCTGAATCAATGTCTTTGAGTGCGCTCCTCGAGACATCCAATCGATAACGGGAATCCTAAAAATGATCACGACTATAAGAATCAGTATCAAGAGAGGGACCACATATCCAACATCTTTTAAGTCTTGCTTTGATGAGAACATCGAGCTAATAACGACATACATACAATAAAGATATACAGAGTTCCATACTACAGAATTGAAGGGTAGTGTACCTACCGATCCACTGATGTAGACAAAGCATAGGCCGACTACAACAGGCGCTATGCCTACCGCAATACTCCGCAGCCTGTCTTTTCTGTAATACTCAACCGATCCCAATACAACACCGTTGTGGTGAATATGTGGGATGAGGGTTATGGAGGTTACATGTAGATGAAGCACCATAGCACTTACTGCATGTGCCATCTCATGAACAACTGTACCAGGAAAGAAAAGAACGGCGACACAGTAGAGTGCTGTTCTATGTGAACGAGTTAATAAATAAAAGAGCAAATACAACTTCTGCACAATCCACTGACGAGTAATAAAAAGTGAGATAAACAGAACAATAAATAGGAAGTATGTGCTGTACTCACTCATATACTCAGGCAGTGGCATGTATACCCTCAACAGGTTGCTCAGGGGTTGTTTGTGGATTAGCGGGTGGCATCGGGGCGTCGGAAGGAACTTCGTTCTGTGCAACTCCATTTGTCTGAGG
>CAZLAJ010000003.1:0-17707 GCA_964557525.1 uncultured Gammaproteobacteria bacterium
CAGAAAAATACTCATATAAGGCCCGTAAAGGCTTAAATAGGCAGATTGTGCAGGATATATCATCAATGAAGAGTGAGCCGTCTTGGATGACCGATTATAGGCTAAAATCGTATGATATTTTTTTGCAGAAAAAAATGCCGGGCTGGGGAGGTGATCTGTCCCGCATTAACTTTGATGACATTTACTACTTCATCCGCCCGACCACATCACAGGCAGCACGATGGGAAGATCTGCCGAGGGAGATTAAAGACACGTATGACAGGATAGGAGTGCCAGAAGCAGAGAAGAAGTTTCTTGCCGGAGTCTCCGCTCAATACGAATCAGAGGTGGTATATGAAAGTGTCAGTAAAGAGCTTAATAAGCAGGGTGTTCTTTTCTGTGATATGGATACGGCTCTGAAAAAGTATCCTGAGTTGGTGAGGGAATACTTTGGCACCCTTATTCCTTCGTATGATAATAAGTTTGCGGCGCTTAATTCTGCCGTATGGTCAGGAGGCTCGTTTGTGTATGTACCAAAGGGAGTGAGGGTTTCTCTCCCTTTGCAGGCATATTTCAGAATTAACGCAGAACGGTTTGGTCAGTTTGAGAGAACGCTCATAATAGCTGAAGAAGGAAGCTATGTACACTACATTGAAGGGTGCACTGCACCGGTGTATACAACTGATTCACTCCACGCGGCTGTGGTGGAGATATTTGTTAAGAAGGATGCCCGTGTCAGGTATACAACAGTCCAGAACTGGAGCAAGAATGTGTATAACCTCGTTACAAAGCGGGCGCGTGCTGATGAGGGAGCCTTTATGGAATGGATCGACTGCAACTTGGGGAGTCAGTTAACGATGAAATATCCAAGCGTATATTTGATGGGTGAGCGGGCGAGGGGAGAGGTGTTATCAATCGCATACGCGGGTAAGGATCAGGTTCAGGACGCAGGAGCAAAGATGTTTCACTTTGCGCCCCGAACCACGTCAAGGATTGTCTCGAAATCGATTGCAAAAGATGGTGGGCGGACATCTTACCGCGGATTAGTTCAAGTCATGCCTGATGCTGTTGACTCTTCTGTGTACGTGTCTTGCGATGCACTTATTATGGATGAGCTGTCGCGTTCAGATACATATCCCTCGATGCGGATTAAGCAGAATGAAGTAGAGGTGCAGCATGAGGCAACGGTGGAACGTATTGGGGAAGATAAACTATTCTATTTGATGTCGAGGGGCTTGAGTAAAGAACAGGCTGAGGGGCTTTTGGTGAATGGTTTTATTGAGCCGGTTTCTCGAGAGATTCCCCTAGAGTATTCAATTGAGCTTAACCGTCTTATCAATCTCGAGATGGCAGGAAGTGTAGGGTAACTATATGAAAATTACTAGCAACCCCAAAGATAGACTGATTATCGTATCTGAATCAGGACAGCATACCATAGATCTGATTCATCCTGGTTCCTATGCGGTGTTTTTAGAGAATATATCAGGCGAGTTGTCCGTCGAGCTTCTTATTGAGGGGGTGGAGGTGTACATATATGGGGTGTATCGGGGTATGAAGAATGAAGCGTATGTGCTTCACACCAGTCAACACCACCGCGCTCCGCACACAAACTCAAATCTGCTTATCAGATCGGTTGTGGATGATGAATCATCGTTCAGATACGAAGGGTTGATTCGGATAGCAAAGGAAGGGCAGAGCTCACACGCATACCAGAAGAATCAGAATCTTATCCTATCTCCCAATGCTTTTGTCGAATCAAAGCCAAACCTTGAGATATTGGCGAATGAGGTGTACTGCACCCATGGTTCCACTACAGGAAGAGTGAATAAGGAACAGCTTTTTTACCTGCAAACAAGGGGAATGACAGAAGGACAGGCGAGGAGTATAATAGTGGAAGGGTTTTTTGGAGATATATATGAAGCCATTGAACGGTTTAAGAACTCATCAGGTTCGGGATGACTTTCCGGTTCTCCGGAACAATCCCCATCTTGTATATCTGGATTCAACCGCAACTTCGCTCAAGCCTCAGTGTGTGATCGATAAAATCAACGAGTACTACTCTCACTATTCTGCCAATATTCACCGGGGTATATATGAGCTCTCAGATCGGGCATCTAGTGAGTATGAACGAAGCAGGGAGTTGGTTGCACGGTATATTCATGCATCTTACCCAGAAGAGATTGTGTTCGTGAGAAATACGACCGAGGCCTTGAACCTGCTTGCATACGCTCTTGGAAGAGAGATACTTGATAAGGGAGATGAGGTTGTGTCAACAATTGCAGACCACCATTCTAACTTTATTCCCTGGCAGCAGCTTGCTACAGAAGTAGGGGCAGTCTTTAAGGTTATAGATGTTAACGAACAGGGGAAACTGGAGCTTGGGGAGCCGTTACTGAACGGGATTGTGACGAAACGGACTAAGATTCTTGCCCTTCCGCACATCTCGAACGTACTTGGAATAAGATATCCGGTGAAGGAGATTATCGCTCAAGCGAAAAAGATAAATCCAGACATCATTACTATTGTAGATGCAGCTCAATCAGCTCCGCATACGGTGATTGATGTGCAGGATATCGGGTGTGATTTTCTCGCATTCTCAGGTCACAAGATGTTAGGGCCAACAGGAGTCGGCGCGCTATATGGCACCTCAAAACGGCTAACACAGATGAGTCCCTTTCTATTCGGAGGAGGCATGGTGGAGAACGTGGAACTCTCCTATTCTTCATTTCAGCCGCCACCAGCAAAGTTTGAGGCAGGTACACCAGCCATCGGTGAGGTGATCGCACTTCGCGCCGCGGTCGAATATCTGGAACAGATGGACTTGAAAGAGGTAGAGCGACATGAGAAAGAGCTGGTAACATACGCGACCTCTCAGCTTATGAGCGAGTTTGGCGATACTATCCATATTCTTGGTGACATATGTGAAAGGTTCGGTATAATCTCATTCACTTTTGGGGATCATCATCCCCATGATATTGCTCAGATTCTATCTGATAATAACGTTGCAGTGCGGGCAGGTCACCACTGTGCAATTCCGTTGCATAAGCGGTATGGTATTCAGTCTAGCTGTCGTGCCAGTTTCTATATCTACAACACTCACGCTGATGCAGATGCGCTTGTTGCAGCACTTCATATGGTTAATAAGATATTGGGATAGCTATGTCGCTATATTCTGAAGATATACTCTACCATTACCACCACCCATCGCATTTTGGCACCCTTTCGTACCCCACTTGTTCGTCTGATGTGAAGAACTCAATCTGTGGCGACTCTATCACCATGGAGATACGGTTAGACGGAGGTGTGGTTGCAGATATTGCATTTTCGGGGCACGGGTGTGCTATCTCCATAGCGGCTGCTTCTCTGTTATCCGAGTTTGCCATGAATAAATCGAAAGTTGAGTTGATGAAAATCGACTCAGATCGTATAATGAGTCTATTGGGTATAGAGATAAGTGCTGCTCGGCTCAAATGCGCTCTTCTTCCTTTAGAAGCGCTTCATAAGGCACTAGAAAAGGTATGAGTAATTCACCAGATCCATCACCGTTGAAAGATGCCGCTGCCCCTTCCGGACCGGTGAAGGTGCGAAAGCTTCGGGTGCGGGTTGACCGCGATCTATGCATCGGAGCTGCAACTTGTATTGCCCTTGCCGCAAAAACATTTACACTCGATGAAGATGCAAAAGCGGTAATCTTGGAAACAGCCGATGAGGACACCGATGAAGCGATCCTTGATGCGGCACGTGGATGTCCGGTCGCCGCCATCATCATTGAAGATGAACAAGGTAACAGAATCTACCCGAAGTAAATGCAAGGGGACCATTACCCATACAAATAAATTTAAATAAACTTGAGTCTTAGTAAAATTAGTTGATCAAGTTGCGGGGTTGTACTAATACGACAATAAAAAACCTAAAATAGTTGACATTTAGCAAATACTTTGCTATACTGCTAATATATATGACAACAAATATCGGAGCCTCAGAACAATCTACTTATCCAGTCGCAGCAGTCCGAGAGGGGATCGTTTTCCCTAATACCGAGAATGTGCTCGTGTTTGGTCGAGCAAAGAGTATAGAGGCTATAAATGAAGCCTACAAACGCGATAAGATGATCATCTTAGTATCGCAAAAGAACCAGTTGACGGAAGATCCATCTCCAGACGCGCTCTATGACTACGGCGTACTTGCCACCATCGAAAAAACATCAGTCGGAGAGAAGGGTGAGATCACCGCTTTAGTGAAAGGACAGGTTAAGGTGCGCTTTGTAGAATATACCCAGGAATCTCCATTTTTAGAAGCCAAGATTGAACTGCTTCCAGAAGATACTATAGACGATGAGGAGATACAGGCAATGGTGCGCCACATATCTAATCAAATAAAAAAGAGTATCAATCTGGGCAAGACGATCGACTTCGTATTTTTAATGAACATATTGAATATAACCAATGCCCGTGATTTCTCATATCAGATAGCAATGGTCTTAGATTTGAAGGGACAGGAGAGGCAAGATCTTCTGGAGGATGATGATCTGAAGAGTAGACTGAAAAAAGAGGTTACCTATGTAAATCGTGAAGTAAAGATATTAGAGATTGAACATAATATCTCTTCTAAGACCCAACAGAAGTTTGAGCAGGGGATGAAAGAGACTTTCTTAAGAGAAAAGATGAAGACTATAGAGGAAGAGCTGGGTGGAAAAGAAGAGGGAGATGTAAAGGAATACCGAAGGAAGATCCGGGATGCCCATATGCCGAGAGAAATCGAGGAGAAAGCTATCAAAGAACTGAAGAGACTCGCTCAGATGTCACAATTTAATCCCGAATCTTCATATATTCGAACCTACCTTGACTGGCTTGTTGAATTGCCCTGGTCTGTTAAATCAGAAACCCAGATCGAACTGAAAAAGGCTGAAGAGATATTAAACGACGACCATTACGGTTTAAAGAAGGTGAAAGAGCGTATTCTCGAGTATCTGGCAGTTATTCAGTTAAAGAGGAAGATGGATGAGGAGAGAAGCAGGGGGCAGGAAAAGAAGAAAGATAAGACGGAGAAGCCTCCCTCTATACTCTGTTTTGTGGGTCCGCCAGGAGTAGGGAAGACTTCGTTAGGAAGATCGATCGCCCGAGCACTTGACCGGAAATTTGTGAAGGTTTCACTTGGCGGTATACGGGATGAGGCAGAAATCCGTGGTCATCGGCGCACCTATGTTGGTGCTCTTCCCGGACGAATGATTCAAGCGATTAAACAGGCAGGAACAAGCAATCCAATATTTATGCTTGATGAGATAGATAAGATTGGGCGCGACTACCGCGGTGACCCATCATCTGCGCTGCTTGAGGCGCTTGATCCAGAGCAGAATCATGCATTTTCTGACCACTACCTCGAAGTGCCGTTTGATCTTTCAGATGTCTTTTTTATCACTACCGCAAATATTCTCGATACAATCCCTGAGGCATTGATGGACCGGTTGGAGATTATTCCATTTGCCGGTTATACCGAAGAGGAGAAGTTTAACATTGCTAAAAATTATCTGACAGAAAAGCAGATTAATGCTCACAGTCTGAGTATAGAAAAAGTAAAGATTACGGATGATGCTTTACGGATGATCATAAACAGGTACACTCGTGAAGCTGGTGTGAGAGAGCTGGAGCGCCAGATAGCAACCATTATGAGAAAGGTTGCAAGAGAGTTTGTTGAAAAAGGTCTTGAAAAGAAGGTGATCACTAATGCGCTGCTGCATAAATATCTCGGGCCGTACAAATACTCATCTCAGATGATCGAAGAGAAGGATGCAGTGGGTATATCGACCGGTCTATTTGTTACTCCCGTTGGCGGCGGCATTCTTTTTATTGAGGTATCTGTTATGCCTGGAAAAGGCAATTTGATTATCACGGGACAGTTGGGAGATGTGATGAAGGAATCGTGCCAGGCTGCGTTATCGTATGTCCGTTCCAGATGGGAGATGTTCGGGTTGAGCAGGGAGTTCTTTAATAAGATTGATGTGCATGTACACGTTCCTGAGGGGGCGACTCCAAAGGATGGTCCATCGGCTGGTATAGCGATTACGACTGCGATGATCTCGGCTCTAACCAAAATTCCAGTGAGAAGGGATGTTGCCATGACTGGTGAGATCACGCTGAGGGGCCGTGTGCTTGAGATTGGCGGATTGAAGGAAAAGACACTAGCCGCCCACCGTGCCGGAATTAAGAAGGTTCTTATTCCAAAAGATAATACGAAGGATTTGGAGGATATTAAAACAGATATCAAGAAAGAAATGGAGTTTGTGCCTGTGGAGCATATGGACCATGTTCTGGAGCACGCACTCTTATTCCCTAAAAATAGTGCTAAGTTCCCCTTTCGTGCTAAAGTGAGCCCAGCTGCAGCCATATCTGGAAGTGTCAACTAATTGGACTGTCACAGCAGTCTAAATGACGATCATTCTTCCATTAGCATATAGATGGATTAAGTGCTAATTTGGGTTAATTTATATTTTTAGCCTGTTGCAGCTATCTAAACGATACGATTTTTTTCGATGTTTATGACATACATCGTTGGGATAGGCTTGACTGACGGAGACGGCTCATATACACTCAGAATGTGAGAATGAGACGGCCCTCTTTATTCGCAGGATACAAGCAGTACTTCATTGTTTTGTGTGTTGGTATTATTATCATCGGCATCAGCGTTCTTTTTTCTGAGTACCGCTCCCGCTTTTTTATCTTCATCCCTCAGGCTGCTTCGATACGGGGTCCGATTGTGCCCTCACTTGCTCCAACGGTAGACTGGAGATTTGGTGTGGGTCTTGAAACGTGGGACTATAGCAAGGTAGTCTGTTACACCGATGATCCGCTCATTAATCCAAGAAATGGTCACCGCGAGTATGTAGTAGGAAGGGAGATTGCTTGTCAGGACTCTGCAATGCAGCATCTACGGAAAAATACCAGCATGATGCGGGTTTCAAGCAGTGTTAATCCCGATTGGAAGCTGCACGCTCAGGCAGCAAACGTATCTACATTTACCGCTCTTGATCCTTCAGCAAATGTGCAGATGATTTGGTATCACTATCAAGATGGAGTTGACGAAACCAGGTCTGTTCATTCAGCATTTGGGCTGTATTCTCTTTCTCCACAGCAGTTAGCATTCCTCTATGCACATACAGATGTTCCGGGAGCAGTCGCAGTAAACATTAATAGAGCAAACACTCCGGCGGGATGGCGCATCGCGTTACCGTATGTGAAGATGGTAGGTTCTACAGATCAGGGAGCCAAAGTGACCTACCCAGTATGTGTCGGCTGTATCTACCATGCTGATCAATTCCGTGACTATCTTAAAAAGAATATTGATTTTTCGAGCATGAATTTAGCTACAGGGAAGCGGGGCTGGTATACATTTTATATCCTTGCAGAAACTGAGCTGACAGGACAACCTTCTCATCACCTGTCTCCTGCTGATTTTGCCGCGGTACTAAATGAGTATGTAACCACAATCCTTACGTGGTTCCCTGAAAAAAGAGGTCTCGTATCTTTTATGCCCGCATCACCTACTCACCTCGAAGGAATCGGTTACCAGCAATATTATATCGAGTTGTACCAGTATCTTCTCCCAGAGGTTAAGGCTCAGTTAAATTTGAATGGTCTTGATCCGTTTCTTTCCTATTCCACTCCTGATTATGACTATCCTCAGCTTGGGATTAAGGCGACTACTGATGAAGACCTGCAGATAGCCGCATTTGATTTTAATCAAAATATCCGCCGAGCCAGCAGATTTTTTTACAATCTTAACAGAGCGCCGAGTTTACTCACTCAGACGAGCGTGCTCATGGTACAGCCGCCTCACAAAATACAGGGCGTACGGGAATTTTCCGGACCGGAATGTACATGGTGCCGTGATAATGAGGAGGTGTGGACGACTACCCAGCACACAGCGGCCCGGTTGACGCAGCTTGCCTACCGCCAGCTTAAGATGTCTGCCGCAGATAATGAGGTGGCTGCCTGGTCGTGGTGGCAGGGTCAGCGCACACAGTATTGGTATGAAAGTATGATAGACAGCACATGGGGAGGTATTTCATCCGGAGTGCAGTGGCTTGCCTCGATTGATAACTGCACCAGTGAAGCGGATTACGCATATCGGCGAGATCCGCCCATGTATCCTGCTGGCCATCCGAACTATAACAGGGGGTATTTTGAGTGCGCTAAACAGCTTCCTGCAGGACAGTTTAGGACAACGCCAGTAGGCGATGTTTATTTAGGAATGGCAAATTACAACTATGTGTACCGTCCTGTCAAAGCGCCAAGCTGGTGGCCAAAAGAAGACACAAATACCTGCTATTTCAGGAGTGTAGCCTCAATTAGAGATGTTAATGGTGGAAGTATTAATAGTAATCAGTTCATCTACAACTATGTCAATCAGCTGACACCGGTTCAGGTGGGGACTATTCCACTCGGTCAGAATAGAGTAGTGGGTGAGAATGCAACGTATCGTACCGTGACAAAGGACGGATACATAATTACTACTCTGAATGATATCCCAGAGAACTTCAGGAATGTGAAGTCAACACTGTCTGTTAGTTTTCCCACGAACAGCGAGTATGTGTTTGATCACTGGGAGTGTGAGTCATATAACTACCAGACCGGCATGAAGCAAGGCTGTGTTTCTCCAAGCGGGAGTGGAGTAAATATGAACGCAGAGCGGACAGTGCAATCAACATCCTCACTCAATGACTCTATTTTATGTAATACAAATCATTTCTACACCTGGTACTTCAGAAAGAAATAGATCAATATAGGCTCCTTTTAATCAACTTATGCTTTATGAAAGAAGAAACGAGATCGTCTCATTTTTAAGTAGATATTGCGCACATTATGAGCGTAGGTATATGCCGTGTAGCCTAGGGGGTTGATTACTAAGTCATGTCCCCTGACCATCTGTACAAACTGCGCGTTGTACCCTTCCTTAAATCGGGTGAAACCTGCCCATGGATCTTGGGGATTATAATCAGGCGGGAGAGATCCCCACATATCAAACTCGGTCGCCCCGGTTCGTTTGCCAAGCAAGATAGCTTCCCACATTAAGAGGTTTGCACCCATTAAATTACGGTGTGTTTCCGATGAGCCTCCATATGGATAGTACAGGACATTGTTGCATACAAAGAGCTCATATGCAGCAAGTGGTGTATTTTCATAGAAAGCGATGAGAATGTGGGCATACTTTTCTTTCATCCCGTTCCATATAATCTCATGGTATTGTTTGGTGTGTCCGAAGTATTTCTGGCGTTCTGTTGTTTTGAAATAAAGATCTGAAAAAAGCCTGAACCCCTCATCAGTGCTCATCTCTTTAACGGTTACGCCTTTTTTCTGTGCAAGGCGGATATTGTATCTTGTTTTTGATTTCAGTTGTGCAAACAGGGTTTCTTCTGATTGCTTTAGATCAAGAACCATAGTCCATTCAGGAAATAGCGGATGAGCGGAGGGTATCAGTTGAGCTGTTTTTGCAAGGTTGCTTGCATTATTTACTCTTGTATTGGGCTCAATTTTAATAAACAGAACATTGTAATGTTTACCAACATCAGACAGGTATGCGAGTGCTTGTTTTGTAGGCCAGACTGAACGGGGAAGATATCCGATGCGGTAGGGGAAAAATGGAAGAGGGTGGAGGGAAAGCTGATATACATTTATGAGTTTTGTATATTCTTCATCGGCGAACTCACCTATGCGGACAATCTCAATTCCCATCTGTTTTCTCGCTTCGCCCCATTCCCAGGTTTGGAGGGGATGATGTGCTGCTTTGTTGTACTGTTCCGGAGAGAAATCGCTGGGAAGGGTCTTCAAATACATATCGAAAGTATATCATGTCCCGGTTATGAGGGAAACCGCCTTGTTTATGTCAATTTCATCTGAAACCTGTAGTGTTGGGAATGAGTAGCGGTCAGCCTCTGACTGATACCAGCGATTGGCGATCTTCAGCCATTCGACCTCAACTGGCTTCAGATGATCAGGATACGCGTTTGCATCATCCCAGAGACCTCGGCCGTATACTCGGGAGCGTATGCGGTTCGCATCTGAATCAATGAGGAAGAGTGGATGGTATTTGCTCTGTTTGGTGAGCTCTGCAAGATTATGATTTGGGAGAATCGCCACCCCTTCTATGATAATAGATTGAGAGGTGTTGTCTATATACGGTTTTACATATTCCTCTACCTCTTTCCACACCGCACCGCTCTCTGTGTTTTGATCAAGGAAGATTTCGTAAGCCGAGTGAAAGGGGAGATACTCTTCTGCAGTGTAGTCTGCGACGAAGAGGTCGGGATTGCTTATTTTTGATTGTATCTTTTGCATTTGAGCCCTGATGGTATCAGTAGAAATGGTGGGAAGGTTGAGGTGGGTTGAAAGGCGTGAGGCAAGAGTTGTTTTTCCGGTGCATGGCGCACCACCGATAAAGATAATCATAATGCGGTCGAAGTAAGCACCTGTAGTGTCTCATTGGCACATTTTTTCCATGAAAACTGCTTCGTTCTCTCTCTTCCTTTTTCGATAAGGTTTTTTCTGAGATCAGCATCCTTTATAAGCAGATCTATATTAAAGAGTAGATCTTGAGGGCTTTTAGGTTCAAAATAGAGGCACGCTTCTCCTCCTACCTCCGGCAGGCTCGATGCATAGGTGGTTATCACCGGACATCCGTGCGACATTGCTTCAAGGATGGTAATGCCGAACCCTTCGTAGAGCGATGGAAGAACAAAACAGAAGGCATTCTGATAGAGTGCTACTACCTCATCATCCGGGAGGTACCCGGTGAAAATGACACTTTCATCTAGATTCTTTTCATGCACACGGGTAAAGATCTCATCATACATCCATCCTTTACGGCCGACTATGACAAGTTTGTATTGAGGATGAGATTCTCTTAACTGAGAAAACGCTTCAATGAGGGTGGGCACATCCTTGCGCGGCTGGAGAGTGCTCACATAGAGGAGGTATGTATATTTCTGTATATCGTACCGTTTCGCTGTTTCTGCAAACCTGCCAACTAAGTGTGGTTCTGTTTTTTCAAACCCGTTATACACAACCTCAATCTTTCCATCAGGCACATTGTAGAACTTCATTACATCTTTCTTTGTTGTTTTTGATACAGTAATAATTTTTTTAGAGTGCGCTATAGAGTATCCGGTCCAGTTCTTTAACTGGTAGAGATCCTTTTGAATAAACTCCTGCGGATAGTAAAAGTAGGCAACATCATGAATCGTTGTCACGACAGGTACGGGACAGTAACGCGGAGCGTAATGAGCGGGAGAAAAAAACACATTGATACCCCGTTTTAGATAAAGGTCTGCAGGAAGAAAGAGCTGCGACCACATAGCCGGGCCTTTGACCACACGGTACGTAAAGTGAGATGATTCTTCCGGCAGAGCAAGACCAAACGATGAGCTATAATGTGGTGGCTCTCGTAAATAGATCCGAAACTGGAGATCGGAGTTTGCCCTTTTTTGAAAATAATGGAGGAGGTTTGCAGTGTACACCGAAACGCCGACTTTTTTTTCTACATTGGCTTCATTTCCGTCTATTCCGATTATCATAGGTGTTTAGGTGAGTGCAGTAATGAGATTGTGGTAATATGCTTTCTGAGAGAATGACTGTGCGCGTTTCAACCCTTTTTCTATGAGTTCTGTCCGCAACTGTTCATCACTCATCATCTTATTTATCGCCCGTTCGATCGACTCAATATTATGTGGGTCGAACATGTAGGCTGCATCTTTTCCGATTTCTTTAAGCGATGATGTGTTGGAGGCGGCAGTTGGACAGGAGAGCGCCATCGCCTCCACCAATGGATATCCGAATCCCTCCCAGATAGAAGGAAAGACAAAGAAGAGTGCGGATTGGTAAAGCGCATAGAGTTCTTTGTCGCTGACGTATCCGGTAAATCGTATGTGCGGGTGGAGGTTGGTGTCAATCTGCTCCCAGCCCTGAGGTCCGACAATCACGAGAGTTACATCTCCCTCACTTATCTGTGAAAATGCCTGAATGAGACTTTTCAGGTTCTTTCTCGGCTCTATCTTTCCAACCGTAAGTATGTATCTGCCATTAATTTGGTATTTAACTAGCGTTTTTTTACACGTTTCATCGTCCTGTTTTTCAACGTTTACTCCGGGGTAGAGGGTTGTCATCTGGCGGGATGCAGCAGCGGGATAGTACTCAAGCAGGTCGAGCGTTGTTGCATCGGAAAGAGTGAGCAAGAGCGCTGATTCATGAACAGCATGGGATAGCCGCAGTTCCTGGGCATCTCTTACCTGAGGAGGTACAGCTTGAGGGAAACGCTTAAACGCTAGATCGTGCACAAGAGTCGCTACCTTTATGTTCCGTGATGGTGGTTGAGTCCAGTCAGATGTAATGAACCAGTCGAGCTTGCCGGTGAGGGTTGAGAGATCTACTTTATGGTATCTGTTCCACAGGTAATGAAGTGCTTTTGGTGGAATTGGAGTCTGTTTTAGAGTGATATTTTTTCGCTTCACCAGTTTTTTTACAAATGGGGGAAGTGGTTTGCGCAGAGATGCGAAGAAGAAGTGCCATGTGTGCTGCTCACCATATTCAGCTATTGCTTCGAGCATTCCCTGGGTATACCGGGCGCTGCCCGTTCCTTCATAGACAATCTGCGAAATGTCGATGCCGATGTTCATATTGTTACATTATATCCTGTCTGTAGATATTTTGTTTTATGCCTTTCTGAGAGAGCGGTACATCACCTCAAGTTGAGAAGCAATCGAACTCCAGCTGAACTTTGCTTTTACCAGCGAATAGGCATGTTTGCGCAGTGATTCATAGAGTCTCATATCCCCAAGTACCTTAGCAACTCCTTCAGCAAACTCTGCTGGATTGTTTGCGATGATTGCATGTGTGCCGTCTACTGCATCTAATCCCTCGACACCAATTTGAGTGCTTACAATGGGAAGACCGCTCGCCATTGCAGCAAGAATTTTGAGTCTTGTTCCTCCGGGACCATAGATCGGAGCGATGAAAACAGATGATTCCTCATAGAGCTTTTTGACGGTAGTTCTGTCATCATGCGGTATGTTTACGAGCTTAAAATGTTTTCCTGGAGGGATAGATACGCGCTGGGCCTCCTGGCCAGCAATCACAATGGTAAAGTCTTTAATCTTCTTTTTTAGTTCAGGATATATTTTTTGAATGATATAGTCAGCTGCCTCTTTATTCTGCAGCCAAAAGTAGTTTCCCATAAACAGGAGAGTGGGGTGGGTCACTTTCTTTGGTTTAATCTCTGAAACAAACATCTCATCACCCGCACCGTTTGGCACGAGTTGTGGTGAGATGCCGGGAACGAGATCGTGAATAACCTTCTGGTCAGCCTCAGACACTGCAGCAACAAGATCTGCCTGCTGCCAGTAATGCTTTTCGGCACGTTTCAGTTTGATGATGTCAATGGAGAACAGAGGTCTGAGAAAGACAGGGAGATCTTCAACAAAGTGCTGATATACCATATATTCAATGGTCTGTTCAACAAGAAGGATGGGGATATTAGTGGGTGGGATGTGTGGCATTATGTAGAATGTTTCTGCGTGTATCACATCAAACTGTTCTTTTACCAGCAGATCGTTTAAGAGATGTTTTGCTTCTTTGGAATAGTTTCTTACTACAAGGAGAGGATTGTTGGTAAAGATGGCTTTCAGGAGTATCTCCGGCTGCCATGGTTTAGACGCGCGTCTGCACAGATGAATTTCTTTACAGATGGGTCGCAGTTCATCAATGAACTTCTTCTCTTCGTCGTTTTTGTACAGGGAGACTAATGTCACGCTGTGTTTTTTACTGAGGTAGTTGAGAAGATTGTAGGTGCGAACCTGCCCGCCTGATGCCGGAGGATAGGGGAGGTAGGGGGTTAACATCAATATCTTCATAGTTCAAAGAGAGTAAACTGATCGTTTTGGAATACAATCTTTCCGGTTTGTTTTACCTGCATATCCTGGATCAGATCTTTGCTTGCAGTCACAAGGTATTTGTACCCCATTGTCTTGAACTCCTCCGGACTCTTTGACATTCCAGGTGATCCTTTTCTATCAGATAGGTAGAGCAGAGTAGTATCTCCCATCCGGTCAGTCACGATTTTATCGTTCGGTGAGGTGAATGTCTTTATTATCGATGAGATCTGAATGAGGTCATTCGGGATGTGGTAGTATTCTTTTACTTTGTAATATGAAAAGTAGTAAGCAAGCGCAAAACAGGATATGACAACTGCTGTTGAGAGCGCGACAGAGGTGAGTTCCCGTTTTTTTGCGTACAGAAAGTTGACTCCTACCCCTATAAATATGGCAAGAGCTGGGTAGATGAGTATCTGGTAGTACTCATGCTGGACGTTCCCCCCTTCGAATACAAAGAGGTACAACAGGGATGCGGCCAGTATGCTGTAGAGGAAGTATTTTTTAGTTTGACTGACAACGCCAAGGAGAAAGAGAAATGTGAGATAGCCTCCGAGTGCGATATTATTTATCCTTTCAAAGAAGATCCATCTGAAAAATGCCGGACGCAAGAAGATGGTTCTTGGCCCTTCAAAAGTATTTACCGTTGTTATTAGCCATGCGCTTGCCGGTATCCCCTCTGGGTGGGCTTGAATGTAGAACCTCCACAAGGCAAGCGGAATAACGGAAAGAATAAAAAACAGGTAAACAACCGGGTTTTTTACGACTGATAAGTCGTATCTCCTCACGAAAAGGTATATGAGCGGGATAGCAAAAAAGATGACTGTCGGCTTAACAAGAACAGAGGTGGTAAAGAAGAAAAGCGCAAGAAAAAGATATATCCATCCTTTTTTGTTTCTTTCTTCAACCCATTTATACAAAAAGAATGCTGATATGAACGAGGTGCTGACTGCCATAACATCTGGCAGCACGACGCGCGACCAAAAGACAACGGTGGGAAGGGTCGCATAGGTTGCTGCTGCAAACACGGCTCCTATTCTGCCTGTTTCTTTCAAGAGAAAATAGTAGAGTATGGCTACAATACAAAGTGAAAAGATTGCGCTTACTATGCGGCCGTGCACTTCTATAGGTGCAAAAGGTGCAATGGTGTAGCTTCCAGCAAAGAGAGCATTGTATATGGGGAATTCGACAAACCGGTATCCTTCAGGGTTCTCTACACCTGACTGGAAGTTGGACAGATCGTCGTAGCGAGGGGAGAGGAGATTAAAGCCATCTCTCACAAAATTTCTCGCAACTGCAGCAGTATCTGCCTGGCGCCATGAATGAAAATCTGCAAGCGGTGTGTTTATCTTATACATTCTTACCATTAAACCGATCAAAAGAAGAACGGTAAGAATAGCTGCGTCAAGCAGGATAAAGGTATTTCTTGTGTCTTTTTTCATACATTATTCCTTTTTGCTGGTTTTTGTGACGTAGGCTAGTGAACCAATCACAATTCCTGCATATGTCCAGAAAGTGAAGGCCACTTTTGATGCTTCAAATACGTCTATGTATCCGGCATTGAACAGGAGAGCAAACGTACCAAAGAGGAATCCGTAGTATACTGCACGGTCTTGTTCATTTAACCTGCGTGAATGTGTCCACACATCTTTTATGATTGTGAATAGAATGAAGAGGAAGAGAGTGGTACCAAGCAGTCCAAACTCACCAATCCAGCGGAGGTAATCATTGTCAGTTGCCTCAGTGATCGATGATGGCCCGGTGCCCACAATCGGGTTATGTAAAAATGCCTTAACAGCGCGCGGCCATTCTATCTGGAGACGTGTGGCAAACGAAATATCTGATACCACCGTATTTACCGGGGTAAGATTTGCTGAAGCTGTTGCAAGAAGTCTTGCCTCCTCGCTTGCGGTAAGGATTCTGCCGGATCTCGACGCCTCTTCCCGTATGTCAGATAAAAGCTCATCTTTTACTAGTTTTTCATCCTTTGCGGAAGTTTCTTTAACGGTTTGGTCCTTAACAGGAATGTAGAAGGATCCGGCAGGAAGTTCTTTTGTCGTTATATTCTGAGGCACAACAACCTTACCGGTGTTTTCATTCACAAAGATCTGCTTAACCTGGAATGTTTTGAAGAACCGGTTTACAAGGCTGTTGTTTAACATTGAGAGGAGTACGGTGATAGAGATAACGAATATGAGCAGTTTAAACTTCTTCATAAACACCGTAAACGCGGTGACGGATACGACGTATGCTCCAAATGAGATACGGGATGCGGTGAGTACCAATAGGAAAGCACTCAGAACAAAGGCTCCGAGATAGAGAAGGTTGAATGTCCTCACGAATAGTCCGAGTACAAGGGGTATAAGGAGAACGAGATATGCTGCAAAATCATAGTGTCCGGCGAAGGTAGATGAGACGCGTGCTTCTGGGGTCAGGTAGAGTATGAGTCCGCGGGCAAACGCAGGATTCATTGTCTGTACTGCAGGGAATCCGAGAAACTTTTGTCCCAGCCCATACAGACATGCGATGACGAGAATGACGATAATGAGGTTAATATACCGATAGAAGTGTTTTAAAGATTTTACGGTTGAGAGTGCGATAAAGAATGGAATCATATACTCTATCCGGCGCAGAGAATGAAGTAGAGCTACCTGCATGAGTTGGGGACGGATCGTGTGCTGAATGAAGTATCCCCAGAGGTATGAGATGAAAACAGCACACCAGAAAGCGAAAAACAGTAAAAAGTATCTCATATTCAGCTGTTCTTTTTTCCGCAGCACCTGGACAAAGAATATGATGGTGGTCAAAAATATGTAGAGATCTTCAAGTCTCAGGGAGATGTAGGTATATTCAATAGCTTTGAGGGGAAACTTCGGGTACAGCGGGACGATAAATAAGAAACCAACAACGAGGATGGTGACGAGGTTGTTGTCAAGCCATCTCAACCAGCTTATAAGCTTCTTCATAAGTATTAATTAAATAGGTGTTCCGGGTTAGTTTCCCGATGGCAAATGCCAATAGTGCCTTTAATTTTAACATAGACTTGAGTAAAAGCATAGAAAACGGACTGTAGTGTCTTCTATAGAACCAGAGAAAACCTTTATACACCTGCAAGATAGGGAAGGTTCTCCCGCCACTGGACATTGAGCCAAGATGAGTAATGCGCGCTCCAGGGTAAAAGTAACATGAATATCCCAGTTTACGCGCACGGTATGCAAGATCAACCTCTTCCATATACATAAATATGGATTCATCAAAGCCGTGAAGTTCATTATAGATTGAGCGCTTAGTCATGATACATGCGCCATGCAGCCAGTCTACTTTTTTTACAGTATTTGGAGAATACCGGCTGATGCCGAGGTGGTCTCCTCTGAGAAAGAGTGCGGCAAAGACGACTGGGGGCGTATAGAATGGTGCTGCAGAGGGCTGGTCGCTCCCATCCTTATTTAGAATCTTTGGTCCTAAAAAGTGCACTGTATCTTCGTGGTTTTTATAGTACTCGAGCATGTCGTGTATTGCATGATCGATGATTATGGTATCTGAGTTGAGGAGCAGTAGGTACGACCCGCGGGCGTGTTCAACCGCACGGTTATTGCCTCTGCCAAAACCGATATTCTCCTTAGAAGAATAGAAGTGAACATGCGGATGTTGGGAAGCGTACGATTCAAGCGCGTTTGCTGAGCCATCATGAGAGTTGTTGTCCCAGACAATGATTTCGTATGTAAGGGGCGTATCTTTGAGTGACCTGTCAATAGACATGAGGCAGTCGATGGTAATATCTTTAGTGTTGTAGGAGACTATGATGATAGAGAG
>CAZLAJ010000003.1:17807-23793 GCA_964557525.1 uncultured Gammaproteobacteria bacterium
TGAGGCAGTCGATGGTAATATCTTTAGTGTTGTAGGAGACTATGATGATAGAGAGCTCGGGTGCTTCGCTAGCCATATTCAGATGATATTATAGTATAATGTAACACAATTTTAGCTAGTGTAGCTCAGCGGTAGAGCACTCGTTTCATAAGCGAGACGTCCGCAGTTCGAATCTGCGCACTAGCACTGATGGTAAAAATGGTGACATCCTAAGGCGTATCTCTTGTTCTGAGGATTAGTTTGGTTGGAGATACTACAGATTAGTAGCACATGTTAAGATAGTTTTTTAATAATATCTGCGAGGACTAAAACATTGTCAGCTAAAACTGTAATTTCGTCGCCTTGATGTGCAAACATCTTGACGCCTCTTCTCGTAGTTGCTGCTTTAAGAAATGCATTTTTTGCTTCGTGTAATTCTGCAGGTGTGAGATTTCTATTCTCTAATTTTGCCTTTTCAACTTTATCAGCAAGTAAGCGTGCAGCACCCCATATCTGCTGCAAGGAGGCATTTGAATTTAAGTATTCTTCGTATCCGTTAGATGGTAAATGTTTTAGATCAAAAAGATTATTAGCCCATTTTATTATTATTTTTCTTACGTCTTCCGGTAAAGCAGGGTCTTCCGTAAGTGCTTCAGAAACTCTATCTGCTATAGTGGGTAATTGTGTGGCCTCGGCTTGACTGTTTGGATCTGCAAATGGAGATGGTTGAGGAGCCATGTGGTCTTCAGATGGAATATCGCCGACTATTAAAAGTTGCATCTTATCCATAATCTCTCTTCTAATTATCAAACTCTTAATCTGTTTATCACTCAATTTCAGAGCTTCTGGGATTTGTGTAGTATCCATTTCTACAATTTCTTCATGGGCTTTTCCTAAGTACACTACCACATTTTTCATGTTTGGATTGTGGCGTAAATAATATTCAAGTACCTGGGCGCTTACCAAGTTAGATATTTTTATTAAATCTTCAAGTGTTTGTTTAAAACGTGCAGCATAACCATCGGGATCTTTCACTTTTTGTGCGGCGGCCTGAATCATATAAATAAGTAATTCTTGCTCATTTGCAACATTTAAAAAATTAGCAATTGCTTTTAAATCTGAATTTCCCGCTTCTTTTGCTAATAATCCAGCAAGTTGTCCAATTAAGATTTCTTTTGCAACGTTGTTTGTTTGACCAGATGCAAGATAGTATTTAATGACATCTGGCTGAAAGGGATGAAGAATAGGGTCGTCAATCGGGATTCCCCTCTCGACAGCTAATGCTTTCGCTACTCTGCATTCGTAGAGATTCGTGTCTTTTCCCTCTACTAAAAAATACCAGTCATCTGGGTTAACTATTGTTCCTGCAATATCTTTCTGAAAGTATTGTTCAGCTTGGTTTGAAGAATGTTCAGCTGCAATGATAGTAAATGACTTTCCACCTTTTTCGATGTGAGATAGAGAAGCTTTGCCGTCCAGGTGTGTTTTTCTCGGATCTACATCATCTCGCTCGTTCGACTCAGCTATACCCTGATCGTCTGATCTGCGACCGTCTAACTCTGGAATATCCATAATATGTATCTTACAGGCTTATAATATACTTTTTTATCGATCTTGAAAGGCGAGTTGTTATTGTCTTTGGATAATAAAATTCGTATATTGATGTTGAGTGAACGGTATTTTAAGATTCTAACGGCTAGATTAGTTATAAAGATTCATGTTAATTACATGTGTGCAAGTAGCTTTAAGAAATTTGCTTTAAACGTATTATTTTTTTTGAAGAACAGGTGCACACTCCATGAGGAATAACGAATATAAAAACATCCTGACTCACGAATCTGCGCACTTTTTCTATCAGGCAAATAATCGGTACTTTCTCCGTCTCGTTGAACGGTATATCCAGCCATCCACCGGCAAGAATATCCTTGAGGCTGGATGCGGCACCGGGTATCTTGGGCTGATGCTTTCAAAAAAATATAGAGTAACAGCAGTTGACGCGAATAAGACTGCAGTAACCATAGCTCAGGGAAGAGGAATTGAGGCTCAGGAGGCTTCGGTTAATGAGCTGCCGCATAACGATAACAGTTTTGAGGGAATTGTCTGCATCGATGTGCTGTACCACCAGAACGTTATTCCACAGCTTGCTGTTGCAGAGTTCTGGAGGGTGCTCAAGCCGAGCGGATATCTCATCCTCCGGGTTGCTGCACATGAATGGCTACGGACTTCGCATGATCTTGAAGTGCAGACAAAGCACAGATTTGAAAAGGGAGAAGTGAAGCGGCTTCTGGAGGAGGCGGGTTTTACCATAATAATGAATAGATATATGAACTCATTTCTTCTTGTGCCATTGTATCTGAAGAAAGTGATTGGTTCCCGCACCTCACAATCTCACATTTCTTCTCTCAACCCACTTCTTAACAGAGTTCTTGCAGCAATAGCATATGTGGAACACCTTGTTGGCGAGCGAGTGTCGATGCCAGACGGCATCGGCATACTAGCGGTCGCTCAGAAGCCCTTTCCGAAGAACAAGCGAGTGAAACAAAAATGATGACTGTTCACGGGCAGTCCGGTACAAGTGGATGGGATTAAAGAACTGTGAAGAACCGAACCGGCGGGGAAAATGCCGTACGCCCACCTCAGTAAACTGTGCTTTTGCTGTATGCAGCTTCATAACCAGTTCCAGACAGATGGCGCCTGACTGTGAAGTGAGATTGATTTTATCAAGGTACTCTTTACGAATCAGCCGAAAATCACAGTCGATATCCGAGATGGGAAACTGGTATATGTGCTTTAACACTACATTATATGTGTGGCCGATAAAACGCCTGACCGCACTATCAGACCGAGACAGCTTATACCCATTCACCACATGGATATGTGCAGAGGCTTTTCTTACGAGAAGCGGCAGATCGGAAAGATCATACTGACCGTCTCCATCGGTATAGAAGACCCATTCATAGCGGGCAGCATTAAATCCTGAAATGAGCGCTCCACCATAGCCCCTGTTCTGTTTGTGGGTAATGACCCGCAATCCCTGATATCTCTCCTGCATTTTTTTGAGGAGCGCTGGTGTTTCATCGGTTGAGCCGTCGTTGATGACGATGATCTCGAGCGTATCAGAAACGAGCTGTCCCACCTCATATGCCTTATATATCATATAGGGGAGAATCTTTGCGTCATTGAGGGTGGGAAAAAAGATTGACAGGCTTTTTAATTTTTTCATAGGTTACGCAAAAAAGTATCCACGGGTAAAGTAACAGATACCGATAAAGAGAAGAGCAAGTGAGATGGCTACATACGTTGCTTTTACCATTAATGGCCGCTTCTCAAGAAGCATGGCAACCGAGAGGAAGAAGGGGTAGAGGTGCAGGCCGTATCTTGGCATTCCTGCGAATGTGCCGGTGAGGGAGGGGATGAGAATCGACATGGCAAAAAAGAGCCAGTACGAAAACCTGATTTTATTGATCGAGTATACAAGAATGCATAGGTAGAAGATGATAAAAAAGAGTTCGATTGCTGCAATGAGGTAGAGCCCGTCGAAGGGACGGTAGAAAGCAAGAATTTTACCATATCTCCAGAAGACCCGAGCAGGAAAGGTGGGCACATTCTACCTCCATACATACATCGCAGCATAGATGAGCCTCCAGTTGCCGAATACGGCTTGAATATAGTAGAGATACGAAAGGTATGCGAGAGGAATAAGGAGAATAGAGACAATCCCCGACATTATGGCTTCTTTTGGGTTCAGCACCATCACTGTGTCTTGTACCATTTTTTTAAATGGACGGATGGTGAAGTAGTGTGGTGAGACTGAGAGAGCGTACTCAGCAATGAAGTAGAAGAAGAGTGCAAGGCCGTTTAATCTGCTATACGTTGCCAGCATTCCGAAGATCGAAGCAAGTATCCATTGTTTTTTTCTGCCTAGGTAGAGGGTGATGGTGGCCATGCACAAAAAGAGTGAATCATTGTACACAGCTCCATATGAGTAAGAGGTTGGAAACGAGAGAATGATAATGAGCATGATATAGTAGAGCGACTGCTTCCTGTCGATCTTTAAAAGCTGGTACATGAAATAGATGGCCGTGAAGAAAGCGATGTGGCACAGAATGATTCCCCCTATCAGGTATGGTATACCGACTGAGTGCATAATTTTCAAGGTAGATGGATGAAGAGGGAAAAAAGGCAGTTCAGCAACATTGTATCCGGTTCGTGCAATCTGCATATAGTGGTCGCCGTCGAAGTTGCCCCAGATCCATAAGAGGTATGGAAATCCTTGTTTGAATACATCCTGAGGTGTGAAGCGAAGTTTTAGAGGGAGAGCATATGTAGCAAGAATGGAAAAGAGAATAATAACTGTCTTCCAACAGAGAATTAATGCGACTGTCTTTGTAAATGCGCCTCTCATTGTAGTGTACTTAAGTATTTTAGATCTCATTAACTATAGTTGGAATGAGTTATGAATGCAATAGAAGTGTAATCTTTCTTTTTTAAAACAGTCATATATAATCGCAGAAGGAGATAGTAGTGACCGATCCTTTATACTAACAATTTCGCACGAAATGACTTTAGTTGAAGGTAGAGTAGGAAATAGAGAAAAGATATTTACAGTAAAAAATATAGAGCAAGCTGTTTTATGGCTTTCTACAGTTGCTTTGTTAACCTCTTTAGCAATGGAAGGAAAGTTTAAATCGACAATCAGAGAACAAGTGAGAACAGAACAGGACGGAAAGTGTGGGATGTGTGGAAAAAGTTTTCGGGCTAGTCAACTCCAAACACATCACGTTCTCCCTAAATTTTGTGGCGGGGCTGACACGCGGGACAATGCCATAATGTTATGCAAAGACTGTCACAGCAGGGCTGACAGAGATGCTTTCGATAATGGTGTATTAGTAAATGGTCTTCGTATCCCAGATGTGCAGGAAACTGCAAGGGGTCTTATAGGTGATATGCGACTATATAATTCCGCAGCTGCTAAGTTTCGACGCTGATCCACAATTATTTCTCTGTGAACAATTTGGATGAACATATATAATAGCGGTATTACCATTTCATCTACCTATGCAAGATTTGAAGAAAGAAGAATTAATGAAAGAAGTTCAACAGGATATAGTTGTTCAAAGTTATGCAAAAAAGACTGTAATTGATGGGGTGAAGGTGATGGATATTCGTCATATGGTTGCAGAGGACGGGACATTTGAAGAGCTGATGAGGTTAAACAGCAATGGAGGATTAGAGATTATGCCTGAGTTTATCCTTCGTCAGATTAACCGTTCCAAACTCCTTCCCGGTGCGATTAAGGCATGGCATCTGCATTACAAACAGGATGAGTTCTGGTATATCAGACCTGAAGATCATATGATGCTAGGATTGTGGGATTTAAGAGAGAATTCACCCACTAAAGACATAAAGATGCGCATCCTTATGGGGGCAGGTCATACAAGGCTTGTATACGTGCCTCGAGGAGTTGCACACGGAGTTGCCAACTTCTCCACAAAGGAAGGCGACATTATCTATTTTGTAAATAACCAATTTGATATTAATGACCCAGACGAGAATAGACTGGCATGGGATAGAGCTACTGCAGAATTCTGGTACCCGGAGAAAGGGTAAGAGCCACAACTAATAGATGGGTTATGAGAGAAGAGAATTGGAGTAATTTGAAGAACATCAGATATTTTTAATGGACTGTATTACTTACACACTTCGCTTGTACCTGTTGACCGACCAATTGAAGTACAACAACACCAGGCACTCCGTTCCTTTTTCGAGCTTCATTAATTTTGTCTTGTAGTTTTTGGAACTCTTCTTCTGTAGTTGCTCCATCATATCTCCACAAAACAAGAGACTTTTTTCTTAAAGTAGTGCAAATCGCAAAAGCGATGCCCGCATCAAATATTGCAAAATCTGAGTATATTCGTTCACCTGCAGCCATAGAAAGATGCAACTGATATAAATTAATCTGCCATTATGCCCTATATGTTTTTGATATGTTGTTCATTCTTAGGAT
>CAZLAJ010000004.1:0-23790 GCA_964557525.1 uncultured Gammaproteobacteria bacterium
AACTGTCTTATTGCATACCGCTATACTGCTTGCCTATATTGCTCAGTATAAGGGTACCGTCTGTGATGCTGCAGACACCATCGCCGTTCACATCACACCTCACCTTATCTCCCGCTCTAAAGGCATTCATCCATGTCAAGAAATCTCCAACTCCTACATTATTCGATCCATCATAATCCATTCTCATTAGCAGTCTTCCACCGCTAGGAGATGAAGTTTCTTCGTTGGCTTGACCTACATAGTACACATATTTAGCTCCTGAGTTACAATTGAAATCCATCAAAATGTCTACACCTGTACCACTTGCCTCTCGGCAGCTCTTTGCGTTGCCCGTATCAACGCATGACCATCGTACACTGTTCGGATTTGTCACACCTGTTAGTGTCACCTTTACATATCCACCTGCCACGTCATACGACTTCATCGTTGCCTGCGTACAGTTGTTGAAGCAATTGATTGCATGGAGTGAACCATCAGCCGATTCACCACCAGATGTTGTCCAGCGATATGGAAGCATCTTGGTGTTTTGAGCTACCAATGTTCCATTCTGAAGATAGTGTGACCATGATGTGTTCATCGAAAAACTTCTTCTACTATGCTTTGCATCAAGAACCATCCCTTCTCCAGAGTAAGAACACGAAACGATTGGAGAAGCTACCATAACAACGTTGTAGACATAATCTGCTGTTCCATCGCAGTTAAACTTCATATCGATTCTATTCCCTGTTCCACTCGTCTGCTTACATGCAGTTCCGGAACAGGTCCATCCTGTTAACCGATATCCGCTTGGAAGCGCATTTAGATCAACAAGTACGTTACCGTTCTCTACGTTGTAAAGCGTCCCGTTTGATTTTCTCAATTCTCTCAGGCTTCCATTGGATTCCAGACCACTTGCAGTCGACCAAGCATACTTTGGTGCGATAACCTTAGTGCCCTGATTCACATTTGTTCCCGAAGCATTGAAGTGAGTCCATGAGGTGTTGGCAAGACCAAGTAAGTTGTCGTTTAACATCACTCCATTCAGGGTGACTGCACCGCTTGCTCGATAACCACAAGCTTGTGGAGCATCTGTTACGATGTTGTAGACATAATCTGCTGTTCCATCGCAGTTAAACTTCATATCGATTCTATTCCCTGTTCCACTCGTCTGCTTACATGCAGTTCCGGAACAGGTCCATCCTGTTAACCGATATCCGCTTGGAAGCGCATTTAGATCAACAAGTACGTTACCGTTCTCTACGTTGTAAAGCGTCCCGTTTGATTTTCTCAATTCTCTCAGGCTTCCATTGGATTCCAGACCACTTGCAGTCGACCAAGCATACTTTGGTGCGATAACCTTAGTGCCCTGATTCACATTTGTTCCCGAAGCATTGAAGTGAGTCCATGAGGTGTTGGCAAGACCAAGTAAGTTGTCGTTTAACATCACTCCATTCAGGGTGACTGCACCGCTTGCTCGATAACCACAAGCAGTAGGAGTGGCTGTAGGAGAAGGAGATGGTGTTAAAGTAGGAGAAAGCGTAATGGTTGGAGTGGCAGAAGGTGTTCCAGGTACGAACGGCCAATACATTTGCATTTGACAGTTGCTCCAATTACCTGCAGAACAGTTTTGGGTGATTGTCCATTCATTCATTTGAGATATCCATCCAGGTGGTGAGGAGTCAACTCGTACTTTGCAACCTGGTTCTGGTCTAAATGGAAGATTAAACGTCATGTTGGTCCAGCCATCAGATCCAGAATTTCCTAGGCTATACCACTGAGACCAATGACCATTTTGTGGACATGAGATTGAGAACTTAGCACCTGAAATATATTGGCTTGCATTTATCGGACCTGGACATATGGGAGCATTTCTAGCAGGTGCGTATACCGCACGTACAAAAACAGCACACTCAGATACGGGAAGAGTAAGCATCGGGTCTCCTACTACAGACGTCGGCACAACTACTACTTCTTTTACATATGCATATGCAACATTAAATCCTGTTGCTGCACAATTTATAGTAGCACCTGTAGGAACATCAGTTGGCAAGTACGCAGCAGGAACGGCTGAATTAACACTGGGACAGTAGAATGGTTGATTGTTTGCGTTTAACAACTCTACCACACATGCTGTGTTCAACCATCTCCCGCCTAATTTTTGATTGTCACACCATGAAGACCAATTATATGGGTTGGATGCCTGAGCGTTCGTTCGTGTGCCGGGTTGACTCAATCCCTGGCGGGAACCAATATACGCGCCAACGGCAGCAACTACTAATGAAGCGACTATAAGGACTGTCGCGATCTCTCCTCTTTTGTTACTCCGCACGAAGCGTGTATACAGGGACTTTAAATGGTTCATACGAATTATTGGGTAACGGTGTAAGTACCACCTGAAATGTTATGTAATAAATTATTACCGTTTAAAGCGGCAAATGTCTCACTAGCTACTATGTCCATAACTGTTTTGTTTGTTGGAGCCACGCCCGAGATCTCATAGGTGAACATCTCTCCCGTCACTGTCTCTAGTGCTAGACTGGGAGAGATGGAAACTGAGACGGAGATCCGTCCGTTTGCCACTGATTGTTTAATAAGCATGGGAAAGTTTTTGCCTGATTTAATTTTCTCTACCTTTATATACCGAGGATCATACGATATCACCACATCCGCTGCTTGAATTTTTGCTCCACCTGCCTGCACTCTTACTCTGATCGGCTCTCCACCAACCTTGAGCGTTCCAGTAGCCGGAAGCAACGTTATATTCGCCTTTGATGCATCATCTGTAGGGTTGGTTGTTTGGGAATTCGGCACACTATCTGAAGTCTTCTTACTATTCTGAGGAAAGAACCGTGCAGCTAGATAATAGCTGAGCAGGAATATTCCGAAAAGAAGCGTGATAATTGTTATCCATCGTGCAGGCGAACGATTAGACATATAAATGTAACTGATAGACTAGAAACAGGTTAAAAAAAAAATATACGATTGTCAAGCTCTTTTTGTAACAACTCGTACAACTTTTCCATGAATAACCCTTACCTTCAGCCCCGCCTTCCACAACAGATACTGGGCAAATGTCGAGAGCCATCGGAGCGGAGATGAAGGAGGAGCTTTTGAGCCGATAATCACCTGGTCATCTGATATAGGCAGCTTAATGTTCTGGTAATCAGGAAAGTTCGTTGCATCAACGGGAACAATACCAAAACCCTTCAGTTCTTCAGGCAGTTTGATGGTTTCCTTCTTGGTCTCAACAACCTCCTGCACGCTCGCATGAGGCTCTGCCTCAACAACCTCCTGCACCTCATCATTCTGCTGCACTTCGCTCACACGAGCAATAGAGGGTTCTGCCTCCTTAGGCAGCGCATAGTCTGAAGAGGGTTGGGATGAATCGTTGAGCGGTGTATAGTTATCTGAAGGCATAGAGCCAGTATACCCACTCTCAATCCCACTGTAAAGAGCCGGCAGTCTGATACTCAGTAACGCGTGTTTCAAAAAAGTTTTTCTCTTTCTTTAGATCGATAACCTCGCTCATCCAGGGAAATGGATTTGCCGAGTTATATACCTTTGGCAGACGGATCCGCTCAAGTCTGCGATCGGCAATATACTCTACATACTCTCGTATTTTTTCTACGTTTAAGCCGAGTATTCCTCCTTTAGGCATGCAATCTTTTGCATACATATACTCAAGATCTACGGCCCGATTGACCGCCTTTGTGATTGATTTCTGAAACTCAGGGGTCCAGACGCCGGAATTCTCATCAATAATCGTATTGACAAGGTCTGAACCAAAAGCAAGATGAACCGATTCATCTCTTAATATGTACTGAAACTGCTCTGCAACCCCCACCATTTTATTCTGTCTTGCAAAAGACAGCATCATAACAAACCCTGCATAAAAGAAGATTCCTTCCATAATGACGTAGTAGCCGATGAGGTCAAATACATACTTCTGGATGTTTTCCAACGTATCTGGCACAAAATCAGGGTCAAGAATAGACTTGGTTATTTCTACAACAAAATCGTCCTTTTCTTTAATGGAAGGAATAGTGAGATACATGTTATACACCTCATCTGGATTAAGACCTAACGAGTCACAACAGTAGATGAAGGTGTCTGTGTGAATTGCCTCTTCATATGCCTGCCGAAGAAGATACTGCCGACATTCAGGATTAGTAAGGTGTTTATAGATCGAAAGCACAATATTATTGGCCGTGAGACTCTCAGCAGTTGAGAAAAAACCCATATTCCACATAATAAGTCTCCGCTCTTCATCTGTTAACCCGCCTGGCCGTTTCCACAATTCGATGTCGTTCTGCATCGGCACCTCATCAGGCACCCAGTTATTATTAACTCCATTTTTGTAGTGTTTTCGTGCCCATGTGTACTTAATTGGCAGTATTTTATTTGGATCAGTTCCGGAAGAGTTCAACAATCGCTTCTCTCCTGTTTGTACTTTAGGCGGCTTCACGGTATATGATTGTTTATTCATAGATATATATACATAATAGGTAACTTAGTTTATCTGCTTATATTTAAGTTTATATTTAGTTGTTACTACTGGCACGCTTCACAGTCTGGATCGTCGATCTTGCACGCCTTTACCCCATTTACCAACTGGACTGGTTCCGATTCTATCGGTTGTGCATAGAGTGGTTGAGGAGCAGGGATGCCACCCACAATACCACTCACCGCTTTCTTGTTTATATCAATGGTGCTTTTTTCAATTGCGGATGCTGCCATGGTGCGGAGATAGTAGGTTGTCTTAAGACCCATATGCCAACCCATCAAATACACATCGGCAAGCTGTTTGCCTGATGTTCCTTTAAAGTAGATATTAAGAGACTGACTCTGGTCTATCCACTTGCCGCGATAGGCGGCGATCTTAATAAGCTGCTCTGAGCCGACATCAAACACATCCTTGTACTTGCTTCTCAGCTTTGGAGGAATTGAAGTGAGCTCCTGAACATTTCCATCATTCCGCTTCAGATCTTCAAGCATTGTCGCGTTCCACAACCCAAGCTTTTTCAGATCTTCTACCAGATACTGATTAACAATCGTAAACTCCCCACTCATATTCGACTTCACATAGAGATTCTTATAAATCGGCTCTATGCATGGGTAGCAGCCGCTAATATTCGAAATGGTAGCGGTTGGAGCAATTGCCATCGTGTTTGAGTTCCTCATCCCATACTTTTTCACCTGCTCACGAACCACCTTCCAATCAAGCCTTGTTTTTCGTGATACTGGTATAGGCTCTCCCCGTTCCTCCTCAAGAAGATCGAGAGTGTCAAGCGGGAAAATACCTCTCTCCCATTTAGAGCCTGGATATGATTCATACGCCCCCCGCTCTTTGGCAAGCTGTGATGATGTGAGAATGGCGTAGTACGATATCATCTCCATACTTGCATCCCCAAACTCAACAGCCTGTTCTGAGTCAAAGTCAATATCTATCTGATAGAGCGCGTCCTGAAAACCCATAATACCCAGTCCAATTGGTCGATGACGCATATTGGAGTAACGCGCCTCCTTGGTCGGATAGAAGCAGAGATCAATTACGTTGTCGAGCATACGTATCGCGGTTGATATTGTCTTTTTTATCTTTGATTCATCCAGCTTTCCCGCCTTAATATGACGAGATAAATTAATTGAGCCAAGATTGCAAACTGCCGTTTCCTCGGCAGATGTATTGAGGGTAATTTCGGTACATAAATTAGAGTTATGTATCACTCCCATATGATCCTGTGGAGAGCGTATGTTGCAGGGATCTTTAAACGTCACCCATGGGTGTCCCGTTTCAAACAGCATTGAGATCATCTTTCTCCACAACTCCTGAGCGGGAAGTGTTTTAAACAACTTAATCTCTCCCGTCTTCGTTTTCTTTTCGTACTCTCGGTACTTTTTATCAAACTTCTTCCCATAGAGGTGGTGAAGATCAGGCACTTCTTCCGGAGAGAAAAGCGTCCAGTTTTCATTTTTGATAACGCGCTTGATAAAGAGATCGGGAATCCAGTTTGCGGTATTCAAATCATGGGTTCTTCTGCGCTCGTCCCCAGTGTTTCTTCTCAAATCGAGAAAATCCTCAATGTCCAGATGCCATGTCTCCAAATAGACACAGGTTGCACCCCGTCGCTTTCCGCTCCTGTTTATGGAAACAGTCACATCATTAGCTATTTTCAGGAATGGAATAACCCCCTGACTTCCCACATTGGTTGTTTTAATAAGTGCACCGGTTGCTCGGATATTCGTCCAATCCGTTCCTATCCCTCCTGAATATTTTGAGAGCTGTGCATTATCGCCATGAACCTTAAAGATATGACTTAAATCATCTTCTACCGTGTTAAGGTAGCAGGAAGATAGCTGAGGGTATGTAGTTGCAGAATGAAACAGCGTGGGTGTGGATGGAACATAGTGGAGAGTGGACATAAGATCGTAAAACTCCTTCGCACGCCTCTCTTTATCAGTCCCCTCATTAAAACAGAGCCCCATTGCAACCCGCATCCAGAAAGCCTGCGGTGTCTCAAGCTTCACCTCTCCACCTTCTTCCCGGAGAAAGTACCGGTCATAGAGAACCTGAAATCCAAGGTATTCAAACAGATCATCACGGCGGGGGTCCATATACTCAGCCAGTTCTTTCAAGTCAAACTCAAGCATCCGCTTATCAAGCCGACCATCCTCAACCATTTTTTTAATATTTTTGATAAAGACCTTGCGGTAACTCGAAAAAAGAGAGTCGCGGTGCACATTACCCAATACTTCTTCATAGAGATGCTTCAGAGCAATGCGCATCGTCAGTTTAGAATAGGCAGGGTCTTTTTCGATATATGACCGGGCGGTCAACACCACTGCTTTTCTCAATTCCTCTTCTTTAATGCCGTCGTACAGATTCGTCCCCACCTGATCAACTAGCTCTTTTACCTCTATTCCCTGCAAACTAACCGCAGCATCGGCAAAAACTGCGGTGAGTTTTCGTTTATCAAGCGAATGCTCTTTCCCTTCAGTATCAACATAGCTAAGCTTCTGTTTTTCCGGTTCCATCACTTTATGTTTCTCCCTCATCTTTGTATGCTCAGCACGGTACAGAATGTATGCCTTTGCAACGTCGAATAGTCCATACTCCATGAGAGTCTGTTCAACAAAATCCTGAACAGACTCTACATCAGGAATTTTTTCTTTAAACTTCAATTGAATGTGCCGGACCACATGATCTGTCATTACATCAAACATTCGTTGGTTAATTACGCTCTGAGTGCTTGTTGCCGCTTTCTGCATTGCAATTAAAATCTTTTCTTTTTCAAACTCGACAACAGAACCATCTCGTTTTTTAATGTGTGACGTCTCCATTTGTATTTCAGCAAATTGATAATCAGCCGGTTATCACCGGATGGCACGAATCAGTAAACAATGAAGAAGGCTTCTTATATGAGTTTTTTCAGCTCTTTCTCAAACTCCTCTACATCAACAAAGCGACGGAACACCGAAGCAAACCGGATATATGCCAGCTTATCAATAGCTTTCAGCCTGGCTGCAACATGCTCACCAATGTCTTGACTCGGAATCTCTGCAGTTTCACGTTCTGTTGCAATTCCCTCAACTGCTGACACTATTGCCTCTACTTGTTCGAGGGTTACTGTCGTTTTTCCGACTGCTTTTAGGATTCCATTTCTCAGTTTATCCCGGTCGAACCTCTCCCGCCTGCCATCCCGCTTCACGACAAGTATTGGCAGCTCTTCCACCCGCTCATACGTGGTAAATCGCTTATCACACGATATGCAATGACGCCTTCTCCGAATTGTTGCTCTGTCGTCTGACACCCTCGTTTCGATAACTTCCGTATCATTCTGTTTGCAAAAAAGACAACGCATATATTCTTAAACTATTAGTACGTTTCTTTATACCACACTCGTTATTTGGTGTCTAATTTAATTGTAACCCACTATTTGTAACCTCTGCAACTGTGATTTAGATCACAAAGTCATTTCCCAAAAAGAAGTTGAACAACCTTTACACTTCCGCTCGCCATTGCAAAGACACAAACAATACTCTACGATTAATCTATGTATAAAGGTGCCCTATTCTTACTTCTCTTAGGTGGTGGACTCATAATCATCCTTGCTGCTTTCTACTTTTTTACTCCTGCAAAAACTAAACCCGCAGCCTCAGTCTCTTCTATCCCAATGGTCACACGAACCCCAGCGTATACCAATCCTACAGACGCTCCCCAACTGACTGTTGCCCCTAAAGACTGGACCACCTACACCCATCCGGTGTATGGATACTCCGTACGCTATCCAAGCGCATTTAGAATAAATGAGCGCGGAAAGGTTGGAAGCTATGAAGATGTTATCGCAATCGAACACATGAATGGACCATACAGAATCACTATTGCAACCCTCAATGTATCTGCAGTTAAACCAGGTATCTTTCAGAAACAAGCAGTAGTTTCCGGCCAAGACAGAGAAGGCAACTTCAGCATGAGCTCATGGAACACCCTTGGAAACGGCAAAGGAGTCGTCATTAACGGAACAGTATTCCCGGCAATGGGAAATGAGTATAAATATGATGAAGTACTAAAGGAGATTATTGCATCATTTAAACAATCGCCCTAATTTATATAAATGAAAAAGCGTTTACCCATCGTTTTACTCTTCCTCTTGCTCTTTATTGCGGCCTGTTTCTTTTATTTTTCATTGGTTGACAAACAAACCACCGTTCCGCAGCAGAAACAGAGTAAGTCAAGTGACGTCGACTACACAAATAAATCATCGGTCGTAATCACTGAAAACGACTCTCATCGATATAGTTTCTCGCGTCCGTCCGACATGATCGTCGAGAAGCGCAGACCAACAGGGAATGCAGAAGAAGTTCTAGCTCTCCAGATAAAAGCTCCAAAAACAGTCACAACAATCGCAAAATTAGAAATACGCAGTTCGCCTCCTCCGAATAAATTTGTACGTACGCAGACCGTTGGATATGACGCCGATGGAAATGAAGTAATAACCTATATATATCCATTAAGAGATGGAAAAAGTCTCCAACTTAAAGGAACAATTACCTTCAATAATGTGTCGACTGATTATTCCCAAATGCTGGAAAAAATTGCAAGTTCAATAAAAATAAAATAAACTTCTTGACAGATCCATATTAATCCTATAATATAGGAGTATAGCGGAAAATAAACACAATGGCGTTGTGACGAGAAGAGAATTTTTACAGATGAGTGCTTGTGTTGCTATTGCCGTGGCGCCGTCAGTATTAGGCCTTTCTCTTCCTGATGAGGCTCTTAAAACGGAAGGAAACAGGATATTTTTGCCGGATGTGAGATCCAACATCTCGCCAACACCTACAGGAGAGCAGCCCAAGAAAGATATTGAAGAATTAGCCAGTCGACCTCTGCCCGCAGGAGTGATCCTGGGAAGCACTGATAATTATTGTATAATTACAGATTTTGAAAAGACAGGACTTGAACAAAGAGTACGTGTACCAGATGTAAAGATGGCGTTTGAACCCCAGTTTGTCTATATTGGTAAAGGAAGAAACGAAAAAATGGGCATATTTAATCGGTACGCATTTTTAGTTAATAACGCCTCACAACGACTTCTCCTCTACCTTATGGACCCTAAAGGCGAAGTAGTTAAAGTTGCTTTACCAAACGTGTGGGAGGCGACTATGCACCATATGGAAAATGACCAGCTTATGGTAATAGGCGGAAAGAAAAAAGGCGGCCTTATAACATACATTTTTGGCCCTTATGGTCAATTATTATCTTCTGAAGAAACAGCTATTGATAACACAAGAGCCTTTACGCGGTCCCCGGATCTTATTGAGACTAAAACAGTTAATGACAACATTATTAGCAGAATACTTGTTTCAAAAAATGACACCTGCGTTGTAACCCTCACACATAATAAGCAAACAGGCGTAATTTCCCCAAATGCAACAGTAGAAAGGATCCCAATTGCAAATGTCATGCATACAGGATGTTCAAAACAAAGCGGATATGGGTATGCAATGACAATGACTGGTATTACACGATTTTTTGTTAGCGAAGGATCTGCCCAAAAGCTAGCTAATAACACTGTGACATACGCAGAAATTCTCCGTTCTGCAAACCTCACTAATAGAGATGCTGATGATTATGTGCAATCGAATACTAAATTTAGTGTCCACACATCAGTGATTCCTCTCGCAACTGAAAAAGAAAGAGGCTACGTTGAAAAAGAAAGAGGCTACGTTATAATGGATGATATCGTATACCTTGTACTTGCTGGCCCTGGACTAACCAATAGTAAACTAATAGCACAAACAAGATTCGCATACATAACTGATCCTTGGGGAAAGATAATATCCGAAAGACCCATCGAAACAATAATTCTAAATCAAACACCCAGAGCAGATATAATGGATCCGACATACACAGAGATACCTCCCACTCGAACACAAGCCATCATAGACTCACTGTTATCAGATTGATGTCGAGAATAAATAACTTATAGCGACACGCGCAATCTTAATCTCATCAATCCTTTTTATATTCACTTTTGTGATACTATGTTAGGTATGGTATGGAAGCTGTTCTTGTCAGTAGTGGTTACGTGTGTTTTGTTCGGCTGTTATGGGCTACCTATCAATGCAGCATGTCCTATCGAAGCCCCAGAATGGAGGAAAGGTTCAACAAGTAGTCCACCAATGGATACATGTGACACTGAACCAAGTCAGAATGATTGCGACTCTGGAACCTACGTAGGCTATAATACTGTAACTGCATCTATGCACGTATCAGGGGTATTTACTAATGCAAGCGACAATGACGCAACTTGTCAACCAGCACCATCCGGAACAAGCTGCTACCGACAATTTTGTGTGTGGACATCTACATATAAAGCAGCGCGCTGTCAAAAATCTGATGGCAGTATCGAACAAAGCTATTACCACCACTGGAGTTCAAACGGTACATCTCAATTAGCTTCGCCAATATGTAGTCGCGACATATATTGTCGTACTAATCCTCCAAGCTTCTACTATAATCCCACGTATCAAAGTTGGTGTTCTAGTCCCAGTTGCCACGCAGAAACTTGTTCAACAAAAAATTATTCTTGTGGAAGTTATTATAGCTCTTGCAGTAACACAACCTACAACTGCGGCTCTTGTGATATAGGATCTTCATGTATAAACAATCAGTGTATTGCGCCCACCAACGCACCCTTACCAACAAATACATTAACACCAACTAGCAGTCTTACGCCCACCAACGCACCCTTACCAACAAATACATTAACACCAACTAGCAGTCTTACGCCCACCCCCACAACGAGTCGAATTGGATGTGAGGGCAAATCCTGTGGAGGCGACGGAGCAGGAGGAACATGTGGAAGCTGCGGCATTGACGAGGGTTGTCTAGGCGGTGTATGCACTACAATAGGGTCTTGCGGCGCAGGTAGTCAAATAATGGCATGGTGCACCGGATGTACATCTGAAAACCCCTCTTACTACTGTCTTGATGGCACTACTCCCCATTCCTGTATGTTTGCGGGATGGTGTTGTTGTGTAGATAGTGCTGGAGGTGGTGGAAGTGAAGGTGACGGAGGGTCTCCTCCTCAATTATGTGGAGACGGAACCTGCAATACAACAGAAGATTGTCGATCCTGCAACCAAGACTGTGGATCATGCGGACCGTTTGTGTGCAATAAAATGTGCTTTGAAGATAGCGATTGTGGAGACACGGGAAGCTGTACCGGATGGGGAAGATGTCGTGCACCTGGATGCACCAACGACTCTACCTGCGCCTGTGCAGTGACAGCAACAGCAACTCCACCCCCCACCCCCACACAACAGCCGTGGGTAAAACTAAAAAATGGTTCATTCCAATCTGATGCTACACTTAATAATGTTATTCCAAACACCGTACAACCATTCGATAGTAGCGACGATGGATCGCGCCAGTTTATAACAGGCAATAATAGCGGCACAGTTGTAGCTCCGAACATTAATGTCGGCTCCTCAAATGTAACCCAAAATCAATGGAAATCAAACTACTCTCCCCGAATGTCCTTTGATAAAAGCAAAGCCCTCTCTTACATCCAATCCCGTAAAGATCACACAGTGGTATCGTCTGTTCCCGATCAACTCATAAAAGACGGAATATACATCTACAATGGTAATCTCAATCTCAACACAGCACCTTCTGCCAACTCTACGGTTGTACTTGTTGTAAACGGCACAGTCACCATTAATGCAAACCTCACCCCACCCGCAGGGAAGTCTTTTACGATTATCGCTGACACTATTACGGTAAATAATACGGTATCAAGTCTAACCGGCATCTATGTCGCAGACAACTTTAATACTGGCACAGGCGGAGGATTAAAGGTAACCGGAAACCTTGTGGTAAATAATACGCTCGACAATAGACGAAGCCAGCCAAACAACAATGCACCGGCACTATTCATTATCTTTGATCCCACCACCTATGTCAACTTACTGCCATACCTATCAATCTCAAAATATGAGTGGAGACAGTTGAAATAATATGAAACACCAACATATAAAAAACGGGCAGGTCCTTCTCATTATCATTATGGTGCTTGCTACCGTTCTCACCATTGTTTTATCAATCTCTTTCAAATCCTCCACAGACACACAGATAACCAGATTAGAGCAGGAGTCTAAACGGACTCTTGCAGCAGCAGAGGCAGCTATCGATGTTGCATTACAAAAACAGAGCGGCACTACTATTTCATTGGATAAGATTACAGGTGTGCCTGGATTTAGTGGTCAAGCAACAGTAAGCAGCGATTACTCAAAAAGTGAGTTTGTCACACCACTCCTTCAGAAAGACGAACAATACACCTTCTACGTCTCTCTCTACCCTGGTTTTACTTCTCCCTATAACGGCACCATCACTATTTACTATGATTCTGCACATGCAAACTGCAGCAACTCACTCGCGCTTGAGATAACTGCAATATACGATGATCCAGCGACTCCTGAAGTTGACATCTCTCGATACATCGCAGATACGGGAGACCTGCTTGGCACAAACACCAGAGATATTGGCAACCAAAACGCAGGCACTATAGATGGTGTAAGCTTTGGCTGCAGTACGTCGCCAATAGACATCAGCACGTTTCAAAATGCAAAAGTTCTATTTGTTCGATCTCTAAAAGGAGCATCGCGTATTGGTTTTAGGGGGTCGGTAACTCCTCTAAAACCACAGGGTAAATACGTCGTCTCTCAAGCACAATCTACTTCAGGAACGTCAAAGACTGTACAACTCTTCCAGTCATACCCCCAAATTCCTGCCGAATTTTTCGTAACCTCATTCGCACAGTAAAGTATTTGTGTATAATGGGTGCTTATTATGCGACCCTCTGTTGTTGCTATATTCGCCCATCCAGATGACGAAGCGTTTGGTCCCGCTGGAACACTTAAGAAGCTATCGGAAACAAATGACGTATACATTCTCTGCGCCACTAAAGGTCATGAGGGAAACAACTACACAGAAAGCAAAGACAAGATATTCCGCATCCGTACAAAAGAGCTCCTTAACTCAGCGAAAACCCTTGGTGTCAAACGAGTGTATTTCTTAGGCTTCCGGGATGGTAATTTGAATAATAACAACTATCATAAGCTTGCCGCGAAGATAGAAAAAAAACTTGATGCCGTTAAACCTCAAACGATAATAACCTTTGAACCAAGAGGCGTTTCTGGACACATAGATCATATTGTTGTCTCGATGGTCTCAACGTATGTGTATAACAAACTTCCCTACATCAAGACTCTTCTCTACTACTGTATTACAGAACAACATAGACGATGGATAAAAGACTACTTCATTTACTTCCCCCCCGGATATAACGATCGGGAAATTGATAAAACCATTGATGTTTCAGATGTATGGGAAGATCGAATTCAAGCACTCCTCTGTCACAAATCACAACAAAAAGATATAGACACAAACGGGCTTCCCATTCTGGAAAACCTACCTAAAAAAGAGCACTTTCTTGTCTTAAGTAAATAAACATGAAATAGTTGGGTAACACCGTCTTCTGAAACCGATAGGTGTTTTACTCAAATCTTACCCGCTTCTCATAGCTGTTTCATAAGAAAAAACTAACATACACCTATGGACATTATCGTTTGGATTGTGCTCGGCTTTATACTTGGCTGGATTGCCTCAATTGTAATCAATGAGCAGAACGCTCAGGGAGCGATAGGTGATATTGTGCTCGGAATTATAGGAGCAATAATAGGGGGATGGGTCTTAAGCGTATTCGGCTCCCCAATGGCTAGAGGATTAAGCCTCTATAGCATCTTTGTAGCATCACTGGGTGCTATTGTACTTATCTGGCTGGGAAGAACTCTTCGAACACAAACATAACTCCTCGCCTCCTACACCGGTATAATGTATACATGCTCAAACTGCCGATAATCGAAAAGGGGACGTCTGGCAATCTCAGTTTCCGCTCCCACTCCACTCGGTCCTCCTCTACTGCGATCGTATCGTTCTCTCTTATTATCGCATTCATCTTCGCCTTTCTCGGAATCCGCCTCTTTCAACTAACTGTCGTAAAGGGTTCTTACTACTACCGCGTTTCGGAAGAAAACCGCATACGCGAGCTTATTATTGAAGCAAAACGCGGTACCCTACTTGACCGGAACGGAATCGTTATTGCCTCAAATAAACCAGCCGACATACATGGGCTTCAACCGCGGCAGACTTCTTTTCGATCTTACTCGCTTGAGAAAGAGATAGGACAGATTGTAGGGTATCGACAGATCGCTGATGAGCAAGATATTAAGAATGACAACTGCATAACAAAGCTAACATCTGGAGATAAGGTGGGAAAAAAAGGTCTGGAAAAACTGTTTGATTGTGACCTAAGAGGAAAAAGTGGAAAAAAGTTAATCAAGCTTGATGCCCGGGGAAAACAACTTGAAACAATAAGTGTAATTCCTGCGCATGATGGACAGACAATCCAAACTTCGCTCGATATGCACTTGCAGCAAAAGGCGTTCCAGCTTATGAAAGATAAAAAAGGTGCAGTTATTGGTTCAAACCCCAATACGGGAGAGATTCTCTTTATGGTTTCCACACCATCGTTCTCTCCGCAAGATTTTGAAGAAATGAATAATGGAAATATTAACTCATACCTTCACGACTCAAACAGACCGCTGCTAAACCGAGCAACAGCTGGCACATACCCTCCTGGATCCGTCTTTAAGATGGTTCTTGCCGCAGGAGCATTAGAAGAAAAACGCATTGCCCCAGAAAAAACAATAGAGGATACTGGTGTAATAAAAGTTGGCGTTGCGTCTTTTGGCAACTGGTACTATCTCCAGTATGGAAAAAAAGAGGGGCCAGTTAATATGATTAAGTCCCTTCAACGGTCGAATGATATCTACTACTATAGACTCGGAGAGCTTCTTACACCCGAAAAAATCAAAAAATGGGCCGATGTCTTCGGCTATGGTAAGCGAATGAATATGGGACTTGAGGAAGAGGCCGGCACCCTCCCCTCTCCCTTCTGGAAAGCTGAAGTGTTGGGAGAAAAATGGTACCTGGGTGACACCTATAACTACTCAATCGGCCAAGGCTATCTTCTTACCACACCTCTTCAGGTCCAACAAGCAACTGGAGTATTTGCGAACGGTGGATACTACTGTGTTCCCACTTTCCTTAAAGAAACAAGTGTACAGAAACAAACAAAACCCCGCATGAACGCTCAATGTAATAAACTGCCCCTTAAAGATAGCACTATTGCAACGATCCGTGAGGGTATGCGACGCGCCTGCCAAACAGGTGGAACGGGTTGGCCACTCTTCTCCTTTAGCCCACCGGTGGGATGCAAGACCGGAACGGCAGAATCACACACCAAATCAGGAACTCCTCACGCGTGGTTTACCGTCTTTGCCCCATTTGACAAACCCACAATTACAATCACCGTGCTTGTTGAAGAGGGAGGTCAAGGGTCGGATGTAGCAGCTCCCATTGCAAAAGACCTTTTAACAGAGTACTTTAAGTAGTTATTCGATCAATCCTTTTTCTTCATCAGATGCGATCACTCTAAAACCTACATGGGAATGACCGGCGAAGAACAATCCTTCACCTACTCCGGCAGAGAGAAGAAAGTGTTTCTCCCCTCCGGTTAAATAGAACGTTTCAGTAATTTTCTCAACGGCTGCGGTTGATTGTTTAAGAATGATGTGTAGCGAAGAGTTTGTAATGATTGCCTTTCCTTCGTTAGTGCTCAAAAAATCTTCCACGTCTTGGGTGATGGTGGTGAGACCAAGTTGGTACTTGCGCGCCCGTTTTGCAAAGCTATGCAGGTATGATGCTGAGTCTTTTTGTTTAATAAGATACCACGCCTCATCAACAACCAGTACACGTTTCTTTGGTTCTTTTCGGATTCGGTTCCATACATAGTTCAAAACTATGTACATTGCTACCGGGCGAAGGTTCTCCTCAAGATCACGGATGCCAAACACAGTGAGACTGCGCTTGATATCAAAGTTAGAGAAACTGTTAAATATGCCAGCTGCAGACCCTTTTACAAACTTTTCTAACCGATCCGCCATTGCCTTACCTTCTGCCGACTCCATCCCAAGAAGTACTTTATACAGATCTTCAATAAGTGGGGGTTCTTTTCCAAACGTCTCCGGGTCCGTGATAATACCTTTCTGCTGGTACGTCATCATAAGCGCCCTATCCAAAAGAGCGTCTTCTGAAGGAGAGATGTCACCCATAATCACCTTGATAAGTGAGTGTAGGTCAAGTATTTTATTCGAAAGTTCATCCGGCTCCGGATTAACAGTTGAGAGATCGAACGGATTAATCTTGTACTGTGATGATCCTGAAAACTCAACAAACTCACCATCCATTGACTCTGCGAGTTTCCGATACTCGTTCTCCGGATCTATGATAATAACGTCTACTCCCATCATCAGAAGACGCAGCGTCTCAAGCTTTACATAAAAGCTTTTTCCTCCCCCCGATTTACCAAGAATAACCTCGTTTGCATTTTCAAGCGTAAACCGATCAAAGATAATGAGGCTCCCGTCATGCTGATTAATTCCGTACATAATGCCTTCGTTACGAGTGAGTGAAGCGGTTGCGAACGGGAAAGTCATGGAAAGAGAAGTAGTGTCCATATTTCTCCAGACCGCAAGCTTGTCATAAAACATCGGCAGCGTAGACTTGAAGCCTTCTTCCATCTGTAAAGTGGCTGGCTTTGCAATGATAAGTAACGAAGAAAGAACTGAGTCTATTTCCTTTGAAATAGTTACCAATTCATCTTTTGTATCTGCGGGAATCGTAACATACAAAGCAAACTGGAAAAATCGTTCTGCCCCCTTTGCAAGCTCTGCTTGTAAAGCAAGCGCATCATCAAGTGCAACTTGAATAGTTGGATCAACAACCTTACCCGCCTTCATCTGTGAATCAATTGTCGCCTCCATCTCAGCAATCTTCCGTTTTAATTCCTCTAACACTGTTTTTGACTCGGTTGGGTAGATAAACATGGAGATATACAGAGGGTGATCAAAAGTAATAAGGGAGTAGAGCCAGTTTTCTGATACATAACGAGGATAGCCAATAACATAGAACGTCTTATAATACTTATCATCAACCTTCAGATGGTTGAAGTCGACCTCGACGAAGGTTGGGGCGATGATGTCTTTCAAAGATACAGTGCCCTTCGCAAGCACCTCGCCCACATTTTGCTGAACATTCAGCTTCGATGTATTTCCTGATTTTTTGCCTAATGAAAAAAAGTTAAGCACAATATTTACTTCGATGTCATAATAACATCGGTATAACTGTCAACTGGCGCAAGGCCTTTTCCGGTTGGAGAGGAGTTGTACAGGTTGAAAAAAATGTCTGTCAGCTCCTGCTGCTGCAGAACAGTTGCCCGCAGACCTATCTTCGATAACAAACGGATAAGGTGATCCCGTTTTGGATAAAGAGATGTTTTTGCTCTGCTGATAACATACTCTTTTTGGAGAGTCTGGGCGGCGGCTCCGGTAACTCCCATCTCAAGCGGACTAAATGGAACAACGAAAAAAAACCGCTTCTCAAGAACCGTATTAATCTTAACTACGTTCTTAATAAACTCACGGTAGCTGGTAAGTCTGTTTTTCATCAATCCCTCCTGCTTGCTGTTGATTTTGATATTTAGATATTCAAGATAGGAAGAGATGTCCATTTTCTTTGAGAGTATCAAGATTTGTACAGGGAAAGAGAGGGAGTTGAGAAGGCTTGAGTATGCATAGATCATTGATGACTGCTCTTCTTGTGAAAGGAGCCAAAAATTCACCGCTCCCACCTCAACCACAATAACTGCCGAGTTGTCTTTCAACAATAACACATCATCTTTCACATCCTCGATCTCGATGAATGACTGGGTTGATGCTTTAACTGGTGATGTCGGCTTTGTGGGTTTCATAACAATTCCTTAGAAACAAACTCCAATGGAATAGGATTCAACTCTGCTACTTCTTTAGTCATTGTATCAAAAAAGTAACTTTCCCTCGGATCCTTTAACTCAAACGAATAGGATCCAGGAGGAACCGCATTGAAGGTTGCAAATATCCCATGGGGATTCGTCTTCATCAATCGGAGCGTCTTGCCTGATGAGTCCTTTAGATACACTAAAATTCCTGGAATAGGAAGTTGTTTATGATTCTTCACCTCACCAGTTAAGAACGGTGCACGAGGGCCCTTCACCACATTGGAGGTTGTAGAGGGTGGAGAAGATGCTGGATTGCCCGCCACTTCTTTTGCCTTTAGAGTTGCTGTTTGTAATGTAAGCTTTGGCGGGGGAAGAGGAATGGGTGTTGCATGATCTTTTGCTGGAGTGGGTTGTACTATTTGTGCCGACTGCATCGGTACCAATGCTGACGCTACGGGTACCGATTGAGACGGTGGTGCTGCTTGACCTGTACTAATAGGCGCGGCCGGTGCAGAGGGAGTACTCGCGTTTAATGGCTGTGCTTGGGTCTGAGCAGACTGGGCACGAGCAAGATACGCCGCCAGTTTTTCACGCGACTCTACATGCGTTAAGACGCGGTGTGGATCTGATACAAAATACAGATCATTAAAAAAGTAAACAGCGGGATTATTTTTATGAAAAATGTATTGAGTCGGGGAACGCAACCTTCGGAACATGAGCACTATCCATTCATCGAGAGGTCGTTCGTTATAGGGGAGGAGTGCAAGCGCAAATCCTATTGCACCCACAAGCACGCCCACCACTATGTTAACAAGCGGAATAGGAAAGATAAGGTACAAAACAAATCCTATGACTGCAAAAAAGACAATCTCAATAAACTGCTTTACAGTAAAAAAACCAACGAGTTTAAACTCAAATGTAGTGATCTGTCTCGGTATCGGATGGGCCTCCATACCATCTCAGTATAGTGTATTTTTTAGGGAGTTTGTATCTAGTATGATGGAGTTTGTGGACCTAAGGGGGCTTGAACCCCTAACCTTCTGACTGCCAGCCAGACGCTCTAGCCAATTGAGCTATAGGCCCAAATCTTTGCCTATTATACCAAAACCATCACGCCCCTAATTTCTCTCAACGAGCGGATCAATCTGTTTAGCGCGTTCAAGGTATGAATCAGCCTTTACGGTGTCACCGTCTTCTCGATAGATGAGAGAAAGGGCATAGAGTGCGTCCCGAGAGTTTGGGTACATTCGTATCGCCCTTTCTAATTTTGTAACTTGATCTTGCCTGCTTAACTCCTCATTAACCACGCTGTCTCTTAATACACCACCATACAGGTCGTTTTGCTCGGTATACACTTGTTCAAAGACGGGGAGTTTCCTGATGTGTTTCAAAAAAAGGGATGATGCTTCCCGATTAGACCTCATCACCTGCCCATACAGGGGAGACACAGTCTGAGTAAGGATACAGTTTGCAAGAAGAAAGACAAAAAGACCATAATAAATACAGAGGCGCACTGCATACCACACCTTTCGCTTTCCCTCTTTTGTCTCAAAAAAGAATAATGGTTTGTGTACAGCTTTGCGACCCATTTTCCCATTATACAATTACTCTGGTCGATAATATGAAGCAGTTATATAGGCAATCCACTGGAGCAGCTCTTTGTAGAATCCCAAGATTAAAAGAATGCCGAAGGCAATCATTAAGACACCTGCACCAATGGAGATGGAATGGAAAAAAGTACGTTTTTCACGGAAAAACGAAAAGACAGTAGGGAAGAAGAGACCTAATAGCAAAAAGGGTGTGCCGATACCAGCGGAAAATGCAAAGAGTAGTAACGAACCAGCATACACAGACTCTGACTGTGAGGCTACAAGTAGTATCGCGCCAAGCACCGCACCGATGCACGGAATCCAGATGAGGGCAAAGGTTGCACCTGTAATGAATGCCGTTATGTATCCTAATCTGGCAAGCCTCCGCTGTATATTCCAGGCATAATCAAACTGAAGAAAATCAAATCTGATCAACCCAACCTGGATAAGCCCAAGAAGAATAAGTATGAAACCGCCTGCACGGGTGAAGACAAACTGATTTCTCAACAGGAATAATCCAATGACCGTACTACTTGCGCCCATCAATGAAAACACCACTGAAAAACCTACTACAAAGCAGAGAGAGGATGCAAACACCCTACCTCGAAGCTTATCAAAGTTAAGACCATACAAATCTTTAAAAGTATACCCCGTAATGATAGACATATACGACGGAAGGAGGGGGATGAGACAGGGTGAGAAAAATGCCGCCAAACCACCAAGATACGCTGTTAAAAGAGATATATTTTGCATAGATCATGATCCGGGCTGTGGACACCCAGACATTGTTGAGAGCATTTGAAAGTTTTTCGCTCCCCCAACCATCTCACCGCTACCCTTTTCCCAAGCCGGACCCTTTCCGATTCCCTTTCCATAACAGGTTTGGGTTTGAGTATCACAGTTAATAGCCGTAAGCTTTGCAAATGCCTGATCTCCAAACTGCTGCTTCTGCCACAGGCATGCACCACAACTTGAATTATAGTAATACTTCATTCCCTTACTCGTTAAGCACTCAGCAAATGCAATATTTGTTGTCTGGTTTGGTTGGGAGGGTTGAGGTGGAGCGCTGGGACGCTGGGTAGGACTTGCTGTGGGTTGAGTCGAAGGTTGAGACGTGGTGGGCTGTACCGTTGCTGTAGGATTTGCAGGCATACCCGGCGGTATGGTTGATACGGGAAACGGCTGTGTACCATTCTCCCTCCTGCTGGTTGGAAGAGGAACGCCCTCACCAAAAGGCGTTGGTGTCGGCGATGGCCCTTCTCCCGTTTTTCTTTTCATCGAGCTGAAAATGGTATTTATCTGAGATGATATATACTGCGGAGCTTGTACAATACGCATGGGCACATCAGGCCTTACTCGTGGAGTCCCGGCGAAAAAAACCTCTCGGTTGAGAAAAAAAACGACAATAAATGAAGTAATAAGTGAAACTGCAATTTTAATTCGATAGCGGCTCATACTTCCATTCTAAGCTGTTTTCATTACATTTTCACTCTGTTGGTATACTTGAACCATGAAAATGCACGCAGTTGCAACATACCTATTGCGTGGAGATTCGGTTCTACTCCTCATACGGAATAAGAAAAATGACACCGTCCATAGACAAGGCGTGTATCTGCCAGTTGGTGGAAAGGTAGAAAAGTCTGAATCGATTGAAACTGCAGCAAAACGAGAAGTAAAAGAAGAGTCGGGAATTGTGGTTAACTCGCTCCAATTAAAAGCAGTGGTTCACGGCCGCTCAACTACTAGCGACTGGGTTCACTTTATCTTTTTCTCCCACAACTTCTCCGGAGAACCGGTAGACGGCAACGAAGGAAGCTTTATCTGGGTGCCCATTAATCAAATACATACAGCACCTATGTACGAAGGAGACTGTCGAGTGTTTCAGGACTGTCTCAAGCACAACTTTATCGTTGTTGACCGCCTAACTGATGACCTTATTCTCAAAGATTATTCTCTCCTCTACGCAGCATGAAGACTCTCATCATCATTCTCCTCTATCTTCTTGGTCGCAAGATACCATGGCTGCGGGAGAACGTCGCTATATTTCGCTGGGTTGACCACTTCGTGGAATCAATAACTTCACGGATCTTCAAACGAAAAACCACTTGACATGGTGAACGATTGTTTACTATCATTACAACATGATTCACAATCCGCTCGACAAAGTGAGAGCATTTTATAAACAGAACCGGCGTCTTCCTTCCTACTCAGAAATGCTCGAAATCTTTGGGCTTTCTTCTAAAAATTCGATATATAAGCTGGTACAAAAATGGATGGATGATGGATTTGTGCAGAAAGATGGATCAAATAAACTTGCACCCACCAAAAAGTTCTTTGCTGTTCCCATGCTGGGACTCATTAAAGCAGGCTATCCAATTCTTGCAGAAGAAAACAAAAACTACGTTTCGTTGGATGAGTACCTCATTGAAGACCCCCAGTCATCCTTTCTTCTGAAGGTCAGCGGAGACTCTATGGTTGATGCGGGCATATTTGATGACGATATTGTGGTGATTGAGCGCAAACAAGATGCTTCTCAGGGTGATATCGTGCTTGCTGAGATTGACCGCGAGTGGACGCTAAAAATACTCCGAAAAGATATGAACGGCAGGACGTACCTTGAGGCCGCAAACCAGAAATACCCCTTCTTCTACCCGAAAGCTGACCTAAAAGTGCACGGCATTGTGAAGGCGGTAATTCGTAAGTTTAATTAACCTAATATTTCCTTCAGCAACGGCTTAGATTGATCAACTACATAGTCTAATACAGCAGCTTCACTGTACGCAGTTGATGGAATGCATTCTCGCTCAACAAGTGCATTAAATAGCTCTTCATCTATTATCCGGGTTATCTTTAATAGTCTTTCAAAGGTGGGCATTCCATATACTAGCCTGCCCACCTCATCAAGCTCACGCTTAACCGCTGCCATTTCTGAAATTCGTTTTTCAAATGGAACAAATCCATGATCGGTAAGCTGATTTCCTGTTACGGTGTCTACCCACCTCATCATCTTTTCAAGCCATGACCAACCTTCAGGCGCTTGGTGTGGCCACAGACATCCGGTTACTTTAATAGCGTCCCTGCAGTGCTCCCATCCGGGGGGAAGATGGGGTTCTCTACTCTCAATAGTCGCAAGCACTTTCCAGTCTACGGGAGTAATACTCCCTTGACCCATCTTCAAATCAGGTCCAACTCGAGCCTGCTCGCGTTTCATTCTCTGATCATAATCATGTAGGAGTCCTGCACACGCAGCTGTCTCCCGCTCAGACGGATCAAGTCCAATGCCAGTCGCAAGCACATACATAGCAGTTCCCGCATGAACGCAGTGATTGTATACATTCTCCCATCCACCCGAAAACAATCCGGCCTGCTCCATTACTGGCCTTACTCTTTGTACAAGTGTAGGAAGCCTTCCCGGGTGACGGGCAAGTAGGAAGGAGGGACGCAATGATTCGGAAGAAACAACAACCATTAATTAGTGTGTTTTACCAAATACAAACGATAGTAATAAAAAATGTAGGATAATACAAGCATGAATTTACCACCGCAGTTTATTGAGCGATTTACGAAGATATACAATCAAAAAAATCTACCGTACCTTTCTGCTTCAGGCAAGCAAACAGTTCGAATAAACACTCTTCAAACCTCAGTGGCACACGCTGAGGAAACTCTTACCATATCATCGATACCTTTTAAACGAGCTAAGTGGGATGCGCTCACCCTCATTGTAAACACATCAGACGCCCCTCGGATTTCATCGCTCGATATGGCCACTCATGGCC
>CAZLAJ010000005.1:0-22567 GCA_964557525.1 uncultured Gammaproteobacteria bacterium
TGGGGAGAGAAGCAACAAAGAGCTTCATTACAAACTCGGAAGAGCTGCCTGGTTTCGTTAATTTTTGATAATCTGTAGGAGCTGTTCTTCTGAATCTACTACATAAGTAGGATTTTTTTGTGTAAGCGCACTCTTTGTGCTAAAACCCCAGGTAACTGCCGCTATATCTATCCCTACTTTTTTGCAAGCGTCGATATCACGAACTTCGTCTCCGACATAGAGGATGGACTGTGCAGACAGTGATTGTGTATGAATAAGGGACTTAAGCACAGCGGGTTTTCCGAAAATGTTTTGCTCGCAGCGGATATAGGTGAAGTTATTAAGGTTATGGTTTGTCAAAAATGCTTGAACTGTATCCAAAGTGTTTGAAGAGACAATACCCATTGTGGTGGACAGTTTATTCATTTCATTAAAAAGAGGGATAATAAATGGGAACGGTTTTACGTCGGCAATATGGTTGTATATTTCACTTCGAATCTGATTGATGATAAATGGTAGTTTGTATACGGGAATTTTAAAATATTTGAGAATCTCGACCGAACTCAGGCTACGAATATGTTCGATATCAATTGTTTCGGGATCAATTGATGAATACCGATGGGCGTTTCTTTTTACGATCGTAACGATGTGAGGAAGTGTGTCTGCAATGGTACCGTCAAAGTCAAACAAAACAGTGTTGTATTTCATATTCGGATAATTGAATGTGTATGGGCTGAGGTGGTGTATAGATATTCTATAGCATGCCTGTCTTATTTTCCTTCAATATCCCGTCTTGTAAAACAAGCATTCTATTCATACCAATTTGATCCAAGAAATACCTGTCATGTGAGGCAATCAGGAGCGCCCCCTCGTAGGCATTAAGCGCTTTTTCAATTCTCTCACGAGTTTCAATCTCTAAGTGGTTCGTTGGTTCATCGAGGATTAATAGCTGATATATTCCTGATGTAAGTTTAGCAAATGAGACTTTTGCTCGCTGACCTACGCTCAGTTCACCTATTTTTTTCTGCATCTCTTCTGCTAAGAAGTGGAAGTTAATCCCGATTTTATATGCCAGTGTCTGGGTTAGTCCCATAGCTAGAAACTCGACTAGAACAGTATGGTTCGGATTCATGTCATCTCGATTTTGCGAAAAATAGCCAAGCCGTATTCCACTACTGACCACTATCGTTCCATTATCTGGTTTCATTTGGTCTAGAATCAGTTTGAATAATGTGGTTTTTCCGCTTCCATTTGGACCGTATAGCCAGACCCGGTCATTTCCTGATAGTACAAATGATACGTTTTTTAGAATGTGTCGGTTATTCAATGATTTGTTTAGTTCTTTTACATGAATGAGCGATCTATTCGCATATGTCATCCCTTGGAGTGAGATGTAAGAAAGAATATGTTCTTGTGGTTTCTCGAGTCGGTTAGTGCTTGATAAAAATTTTATCAGTTTTTTCTTACGGTGCGCCATCTGTTCTGCTGATTTTCGTATTTTTTTTCGCTGATAGGGCATGCCAGAGCTAAATCGTTCTTCTCCGGATCTTGCTCGGCTCTCAGTCCGCTGAATATCGGTCTCAATCTGCTGAATTTTCTTTTGCTGAGCGGAATATCTGCGTCTATACGCCACCTCCGCCTTCTCTTTCTCTTCGCGGTAGAAGGAGTAATTGCCGCCGTATCTTTTACTATTTCCGTCGTGCAGTTCTATGATCGAGTCAACTGTTTCATCAAGGAATCGTCGGTCGTGAGAGGTGAGTAGTACCGAACCCTCAAACGAAGCGATAAAGTTTTCAAGCCAGACTATCCCCTCTAGGTCAAGGTTATTCGTAGGTTCATCTAGAAGAAGTACGGTTGGAGATGGTTCGGCAAGAAGCATCTTAGCAAAATAGATCTTTGTTTTTTCTCCTCCGCTCAAATCGGACATAAGCTGTTTTTCGTCTACATGGCTGAGTAATACTTGATTAAGCGCGTTTTTTATTTCATATTCATCTCGTGAAACCGGACCTGAGTTAAGAAATGAGATGACAGTTTCTGCATGTTCTTTAGGATACTGTGGTAAGAATAGAATGGTTTCGTTACCTGGCTCTACTGAACCGCTGTCTGCCTGAAGTTCGGCTGCGATGACGCGAAATAGTGTTGATTTGCCTGCTCCATTTTTTCCAATAAGGCCCACAACTTCACGATCACCAATCGATAGATTGAGGTGTGTAAGTACCTGATGATCGCCAAATGCAATAGAAATATCTCTTAAAGTAATCATGGAGAAATGAATGTCTCAGTATTATTCTTGTTTTCCAACCAAGAATACCGCTGCCCATGGTCGGTAGACTGAGTAGAACGTTTTATCTATTACGGTTTTATCTCCCTTTTTTACTTTGTATGTAAACTGCGATTTCGCCCCTCCTGCTGCGAAGTCTACTTGCTTAACGACTCCAGTGGGAAGAGTGGGGTCATCCTGATAGATGGGTGGTGGAGCAGGTACTACGTCATATACTGTAATGGGTGATAGTTCTACCGTGCGGTTATCTTTTTTTCCGTAAAATTTAAATTTAAGAATGTTGTTTTCTTCGTCTATTTCTGTCTGGATCAGTATGGAGGCTGGAGTGTCGTTCTTAATTTTCAGATCAACGCTGGGTGAATAAATGGTTGCATCAAGTCCGGGTTTAGAGTCGTTTTCATAGTAGCCTACCCGATAGGCATGTGCGGTTCGCTCTAAAATGGGTAAACCTGTATTGAGCGCCACTCGAAAAAGAGTAGATGATACCTGACATACTCCTCCGCCATCACCGAGTACTGTTTTGCCATTTTTAATCACATATGCTGGTTTGTATCCGGTGATAGCTGAGATATCCCCAATAATGTCGTTAAAAGAGATTATCTTATCTTTTGGTATTAGCACCCCGTCGAACTTCGAAGCTGCAAGTTTGACATTATGTACACGTTCGGGGATTGAGTGCGTATAATCTGATTGTCCTTCACCAATAAGCTCTTCAATGCCAAAGTTATTTGATTTTTCGAGGGTTATTTCTGGTTTAATAATCTCATCTTTCAGTACGACGATCTTTGCTCCTGGTTTCTTTTCAAGTGCTGCAATAGTCTCTTGCATGTTTTTCAGAAACTCATCTGTTTTGACTCTCAGCCCGTTTTCATGTTCGCGGAATGTTGTCACTTTATTGTCTTCAAACTTGAACAGAGCGTTTTTAGCTGGTTTATCATATCCCTCGCTATACCCCTGTGCGATTTCTTCAGCTGTGCCTGTGTCGAAGATAACCATGGTAGTGAAGTTGTACTGTTGGAGATTAAAGATAGTTGCGATCTTTTGATAGAAACGGGAAGGAGGATTGCTGGAGCGACCGATGAGATAGGCGCGATCTGCGATATCTGCAATATTTAGTCTGATGTTTAGCTGTTGTGCTGAGAGCGTAGCTATGGGTTCATCCTGGTACACAACGGTGATTGTAGACTTTGTGAGTTGAGTGCTTTCTTTAGAAAAGTCTTTTAAAACTTCTTTTTTAGTTTTTCGTCCGACATCGCGTCCATTAATTGAAACGTGGGGATAGAATGTGTTCTCCAATTGTTTCTCCTGTATGAGGTAGTACTGCAGGAATGCGATTGCAACGAAGAAGACTATTGCGCCAACAGCAAGTGAAGTATAGAAAACCCGCATCTTATGTTTCTTTGATTTTGGTATCATTGTTGATATGGATGATAATAAAGGAAAATCAGATGAAAATCAACCATCTGGTGACACTTCGCAAAATAAAAATGTAGCAAATCCATTTGGCACCATCGAGGTTATAAATCAACCTGTTCCCCCGCAACCGATGCCACAGGTTGAGGAAGTTTCTGATCAGGTAGAGACCGCAGCTCCGGAGGATGTCACTGCTTCAACAGCTCCGCCTCCAAACATGAGTCCGCCTCCAATATATGAAGACAATAGACATAAGTATATGATTATTGGAGGAGTAGCAATCTTTTTTATCATGATTCTGGGTCTTCTCTTAAGCTTGATTCTGAGGGGAGGGGCAAAACAAGCGAATGTAACCCTGACATATTGGGGACTATGGGAGGAACAGGAGACAATCCAGCCGTTAATTGCAGAGTACCAAAGAGCGCATCCGAACGTGAAGATCGAGTATACAAAGATGGCACCGAAGGACCAGTATAAGGAAAAGCTTATTCAGAGAAGTAAGAATGGAAAGGGTCCTGATATATTTCGCTTTCACAACACCTGGCTTCCACAGATTTCGGACGTTGCAACCTATATACCCTCCTCCATTATGAGCAACGTCGATTTTGAGAAAACATTCTACCCAGCCTTTAAGCAGGACTTGTTGAAAGATAATCATTACTACGGTATTCCGCTCTATATTGACGGGCTTGTGTTAGTGTATAACGAAACATGGTTCAAAAACTCGAATATAACGACACCCCCCAATACCTGGGACGATCTGTTGAGTATTGGAGAGAAACTGAATCCAACAAAGAGCGGGGGAAAGTTGATGACGGGTGCCATAGCGCTCGGTACTGCTGAAAACGTAGAACACTTTTCCGATGCGCTCTGTATGATGATTCTGCAAAATGGCGCAACACTATCTAATCTCTCAACTCAAGAAGCAGCAGGCGCACTAGAAACATACCGGTACTTTGCAGAAGGAGACGTGAAGTATTGGGACGAGAGCATGCCCAACTCAGTAACAGCCTTTGCTCAGGAAAAGGTGGCAATGATTATTGTACCTGTTTGGGAGATTCTCACTATACACAGCATGAATCCAGATTTGAAGATGAAGGTGGTGCCGATTCCATACATTCCTGGTAGAAATAAACGTATATCACTATCTAATTACTGGGTGGAAGGAGTCTCAAAATATAGCAGAAACCAGATTGAGGCGTGGAAGTTTTTGAAGTTTCTATCGGAAAAGGAGCAGCTTGCAAAACTCTATCAAAATCAAAAAAAGGTTCGGTTGTTTGGGACGCCATATTCCCGAGTAGATATGGCATCTTTATTAGCGCAGGACCAGTATTTAGGCGCTGTTATTCAGACAGCTCAATCTGATTCGTTCAAGAGTCTCCCCTGTGTCGATAGAACATATGATGAGGGATTGAACGATCGGGTAGTCGGCTATCTGAAAAATGCAGTCAATGCTACGATTCAGGGGGCAGATTACTCAGAAGCCCTCCAGACTGCGCAGAGCGGGATATCGCAGTTATATGATCAGTATGGTATAAAGAAATAACATATGAAATTTCCTTTTTCGTTCAAAAGCAAAGACAGTGTAAAACTCTACCTGGGGGTGTATTTTCATGAACAAGGCGGGGTAACGATGCTTATGCATATGAAAAATGGTTCGGTATATCTTGTGGATAAGGAAGAATTTGCATTTTCGAACTCTTGGGATACGGTGACTGAGGATCTGGATAATGCATTTTCTATGCTGGAAAAGCGAAATGAGGGGAGTGCTGGCGATACAATTTTTTTTGTAAACTCAAACCTCATTGATCCTGAAACAAAACAGATTAATAAAGTGTATCTGCATAAGATAAAATCCGCTGTAAAGAATCTTGACCTGAAAGCGCTTGGATTCATAGAAGCATATGAAGGGGTTGTGCGGATATTAACTCAAAAGGATACCACCCCTCCTTCCATCACTATTGTGGAAGTCGATGCGAGCGATATGACAGTATTCGTTATAAAATCAGGAAGGTTGATGAACTGGCAGACGATAGCACGTACGGACAATCAGTTAGAAGACCTTGGGACTGTGTTTTATCAAGTTAAGGGTGATAACGTCCTTCCATCAAAGGTCGTTGTGTATAGTACGCAAGATATCTCGGAGATGGTGAGTCACCTTGCCTCACACACATGGCATGAAACGGTCTTTATTCAACACCCTAAGGTTGAGATTGTTTCTTTGCCTGAGTTGCTTGGTTCACTTGTTCAGGTGTTTGGAACGCAGCTTTTATCTCCAGGAGAAGAGGCAGTGGAGGAGAATAAGCAGGATAGTTCCCAAACCCTTCCTCCCGTTATACCTGATCCTAAATCAGCAGTCGTCCCCGCTTTGGTTGAAGCAGTTTCTGAACTAGAGGAAAGTGAAGACATAGTGCCTAATGACGTAGCTGGAGAGATTGATCAGTCTCTTTCTACTGAGCAGGATATTGTAGATACTGTGCAGCCTGATCCTCGATCAGGCCGAACTATATCGTCGGTAGACGACGCTGTTTCGCTAATGGGGTTTAAACTAAATGGGGATATCACCGAAGGTGAAGAGACACGACAAGATACAGGTGAGTCTGCACATCAGTCAAAGAAGTTTGCGTTTCCTCATCTGCCATTCCCTCGGATTTCTCTGCGAGGTGGACTCATTCCAAAGATATTGATGCTATTTATGGTTATTGGAATCCTTGCTGCAGCTGTTGGTGCAAACGAGTATTATCTTCATACTGCTCAGGTTGTTGTCTATCTTCCCTCGGAAAAGTTAGGAGACACGGTAACATACTCAGGTACTCCTCAAACAGAGAGCGGTGAGGTGCGTATTGCCACCAAGTCTTCTGAGTTTACGGTAAGCACTCCTGCTACAGGTAAAAAAGATATCGGAGATAAGGCGAAAGGAACCGTTACTGTGCATAACTTTGATGACAAAGAGCGAACGTTTTCGAGAGGAACGGCGATTTCTGCTGGAAACATTAAGTTTGTGCTGAACGGCGATGTGAAGGTTGCCTCAGCATCCATCGCAGTGGATGGGTCTGCAAAACTACCTGGTAAGGCAAATGTGGAAGTCATTGCAGCCGAGATAGGAGACGAATCAAATCTGGCAAAGGCGCAGCAGTTTAAGATTGAAGATCTGCCCATTTCTACATATTTTGCAAGGAATGATGATGCAATGAGCGGTGGATCAAAGAAGACGTTAACGGTGGTGAGTAAGAAAGATCTTGATACCTTGCGTATGAAGGTTCTGTCAGAGGCTGCGAAGAAGGAAGATATAAAGGGGAGTTCTTCCGCACAGCTATCGAGTCTGGCAGAACAAGAGATAGAGAGCTCTAAATATTCAGCACACGCGGGTGACGAGGCAAAGACTATTACGGTGAAAGCAACAGTTGCGACAGTGTCATACAGAATATGTGACATTGAGATGAAGGAGTATCTAGCCGCAGAGTTACGGTATAAAGTTGAGGACGGCAAGGTGTTGCAGCCGGATAAGATAACGTACACTATTCAAAAAGCAAGCAAAAAAGGTAGCACAGTCAGTATAGCTTTAAATGTCAACGCTGTAAGCGTAAAGGCCGTTGATACGAATAAAGTCAAGCGCTCACTCCCTGGTGTTAAAAGATCTGATTTAGACAAAACAATTAAGGAGCAGTACGGAGCGCAGCGCTACGATGTAGAGATGAAGCAGCCTATACCATTTCTGAATACATTCATGCCTCTATTCGAGAAGAATATATCTGTACGCATCTCATATTTGTAAAGAATTCTCATTTCTAGTAGTATGTGAATACAATGGCGCTTTATGTGTATGTAAAAAAACAACATAATCCTCATAAGAAGGTGCTTGAGTACGTGTCATATCTTTCATTGACTATTGGAGCATTTCTTCTTTTTTGGTCTTTTTATCCGGTTTTATCATTCGAACTGTATTCGCGTATGTTTATCAGATCGCAGTATCAGACACCGGTGCCTCGTACGCAGACGGCAAGTGCACTGAATGAGGCAAATTCAGTGCTTGGAACATATACCGTATTTAATAATAATCTCCGTGACTTTACTCAGGCAAAGCTGTGGTTTCCATCTAAACCACAACAGTCTTTGAAAAGAGATCTTCAGGTAAAAGAGTACAGTCTCTCCATTCCAAAGTTAAGCATTATTAATGCAGATGTGAAGGTGGCGGGCGATGATCTGACTCAGAGTCTGGTGCACTACTTACCGGATGCGATACCAGGTGAATTTGGCAACTCCGTTATTTTTGGTCATTCAACTCTGCCTGCTCTGTACAATCCGAAAGATTACAAAACAATTTTCACCTATCTTCCGAAACTGGAGAAAGGAGACAGGATTACCGTTAACGTGAACGGAACAGAGTATGACTATACTGTCTACGATATGTTTGTCGTAAAGCCGGAACAGGTATCTGTGCTCGAACAGCGGAAAGATGGATCATACTTAACATTGATTACCTGTGTGCCTCCCGGCACTTACTGGAACCGTTTGGTAGTGCGTGCAAAACTGCAGTCTCTTGGTGAGAAATTGTAATTGTCGTATCCTATAACATGTGATACAATTACGAGAATGAAGTCCGCTCGTGTAAGGCCGCAATCCATTACTGTCTCCCAGATCACCTCAGCGCTTTACTATATACTATATGCTGTTGTAAGCTTCTTTGTCGTTATTGGAGAGATCGCAAGACGAATTATTTTACTCCCATATGCAGTATTAAAGTATTTATTTTTAACATTCCTCAAAAAGACAGACAGAGTAAAAATAAATATACAAAGACCTGCGCTGGATTTGTCGTTTTTACATAGAGTACCTGTTGAAAAAAAACGGGGAAGAGGAAGACCCCGGAAGCACATTCCACTTCGCACCAGATTAACACACTATTTTTATAGCCTTTACCGCCCCGTACGAACAGCCAGTAAAAAAATAGTTTTCTTCACCGCCTCCCTCCTAAAAAAAATATTCCGTTTCATTGTCACTATTCTTCGTTATCTGGGAATGCCGTTTGTTTATATCGCCAAAATGCGCCCTTCAAAGTTGAAACGACTCAATCCGTTTCATCGTCGCCGCGGTAGACCCAGAGCAGCACCAACGATTACAAGCAAGCTCATTTATATTGTTGCTGGGGCAGTAGTCACCCTTTTTATTTTATTTATCTATCAGTCATACCTCTTTACGCAGAATTTGCCATCTCCATATAGTATTGGAAAGGTTAACTATCCGTTATCAACCCACATCTATGACAGGAAAGGCAAACTGCTGTATGAGGTCTATCGGGATCAAAACAGAACTCCTGTGACTTTATCACAACTTCCAGCGTATATTGCGCAGTCAACAATTGCTATAGAAGATAAGGATTTTTATAATCACCGAGGGGTGTCCTTGTTATCCGGAATTCTACGGGCGGCTAAAGAGAATTTTTTTAGTAATGATCGACTGCAGGGTGGTTCAACCATTACACAGCAGCTCGTGAAGTCGGCCCTGCTTTCTCCTGAGCGAACCTGGGAACGAAAAACAAAGGAAATAATTCTTGCTCTCTGGACGGAACAGATCTACCCGAAAGATAAGATACTTGAGATGTATCTCAATCAGGTTGCGTACGGTGGATCATCTTATGGTATTGAAGAGGCGTCAAAGGTGTATTTCGGTAAATCTGCAAAGGATCTACAACTTGGAGAGGCTGCCCTTCTTGCCGGTCTCCCACAGGCACCCTCTCTTTATTCTCCGTATGTTAATCCTGACCTTGCAGTGAAACGAAGGAACGAGGTTTTGGAGGTAATGTATCAGCAGGGGTATATTGACAAGAATAAGAAGGAAGCCGCCCAGAAGGCTAAATTAGCTGTTATCCCGCTCAGAACAAAGATAAATGCGCCACACTTTGTCTTCTACACGAAGTCGGAATTGGAGAAACAGTACGGGATACGCGCGGTAGAAGAGGGAGGGTTTAGAGTCACGACAACACTAGATCTAAACATTCAGCGTGAGGTGGAGAAGATACTTCAGGAAGAGCTCGTTAAGGTCGCCAATCTCAATGTAACAAATGGAGCGGTGCTGGTAATCAAACCACAGACTGGTGAGATTCTTTCTATGGTAGGATCTCGTGATTATTTTTCAGAACCGGACGGTGCGTTTAATGTAACAACTGCACTCCGGCAGCCAGGAAGTTCGATCAAACCAATAATGTATGCTTTTTCACTTGAGAGAGGATTTACTGCGGCAACTCCGATAGACGACTCGCCAACTACATTTGGTGTGCCGGGTGGTGAGGCATATCGTCCTGTTAACTATGATGGCAAGTTTCATGGACGGGTTCCTCTTCGGTATGCACTGGCCAATTCATACAATATCCCCGCAGTAAAGGTGCTTCAGTCGGTAGGAGTGATGGAGTTCGTAGACTACGCAAAAAGAATGGGCATCACTACATGGAATGATTCATCTCGCTTTGGTCTGTCATTGACTCTCGGTGGAGGTGAGGTGACTATGATAGATATGGCAACGGCTTTTGGTGTGTTTGCAAACAGAGGGTACAGGGTAGAGACAACCAACATTCTAAAGCTGGAAGACTCGAAGGGAGAGGAAGTGTATGCTCTTGATCCATACAAAACAAAGGTGATTGATGACGGGATAGCGTACATTATGTCTGATATTTTGTCTGATAATCAGGCACGTGTTCAGGCCTTTGGTCCCGGCTCTCAATTGGAGATTAATGGGTATAGGGCTGCTGTGAAGACGGGTACAACCGATCAGAAGAAAGATAACTGGACGATTGGCTACACTCCTGAATTTCTTGTAGCTGTATGGGTAGGGAACAATGATGGGACTCCTATGAATCCATACCTTGCATCAGGTATAACCGGGGCAGCCCCGATCTGGCACAGGGTAATGGAGTATCTGCTTAAAGAATATGGTACAAAAGAGGTCTGGTTTGATAAACCATCTAACATTGTAGAGAAAAGCTGCTATGGCAGCCGACCGGAATACTTCTTAGCCGGTACTGAAAATTTGGTGCAGTGTAAGGATTACAACTTGAAACCCACCCCCAAACAAGAAGCTCTCGTTCCCATTACGCAGGGACTGGTAGGCAATCCTGTAAGAAATGCTAACATTGAGAGCGCAAATGCACAAAATCAACAGATCGGTGCGCCAGGCAGCGAGAATAGTAAAAAGGCAAAGGATAGACAAGGCGGGGCAAGAATAAAAAACCGCTAACCGATAAATTACCCTATTATCTCTTTTCCCATTAAAGGCTTCAGTGCGTCAGGTACCTGAATTCTTCCATCAGCCATCTGATAATTTTCTAAGACAGCAATGAGAATGCGCGGACTCGCTATAGCAGTATTATTAAACGAGTAGCAGTACTTAACCGAGTTGTCTGAATCACGGTAGCGTATATTGAGTCTTCGTGTCTGGAAGTCTCCCATAATGGAGTTTGACATTGTTTCACCGTATCCGTTTCGTGATGGCATCCATGTCTCTGTGTCATATTTCTTAATCTGCGGTTCACCCATATCACCGGTGCACATCAACAGAACACGGTAGGGAAGTTTCAGATCTTCAAGAATTTCTTCTGAGTTCCGCTGTAATTCCTCATGGATGGTTCGTGCTTCATTTAGGTCATTTTTGCCGATAATCACCTGTTCAATCTTCCAAAACTCGTGGATGCGGTAGAGACCTTTTGTATCTTTTCCGTACGCACCTGCTTCTTTTCTGAAACAGGGTGAGAATGCGACATATCGTTTTGGAAGGTCTGATTCATTCAGAATCTCACCACTGTGATAGGCGGTGACCGGTACTTCTGCGGTACCGGCGAGATACGCATCCTCATCGTTTAATTTATACACCTCTTGTTCTCCCCAAGGAAACTGACCAGAACCAAAGAGGGTGAATCCTTTTACAATCGCCGGTGCGATAAATGGCGTATAACCTTTTTTTATTAACTTTTGAAAGACGTAGAATAAAAGGGACATTTGTAAAAGAGCCCCATCATTTTTCAGGAAATAACCTCGAAATCCAGAAACCTTAGCTCCCCTTTCAAGATCAAATAGATCATGTATTGCCCCAAGTTCGAGGTGAGACTTTGGAGTAAATGTGAACTGAGACGGAGCGCCAACCTGCCTGAGCTCGACATTTCCCATTTCATCTGTTCCTACCGGTACCTCATCAAGCGGAACGTTGGGGATAAACGAGATAAGTCGGTGGAGTTCATTTTCCGTTTTTAATAGCTCTTCTTCAATAATCTTTAGTTCGTCTTTAATCTCTCGTCCACGTGTCTTTGATTTTTCAGGATCTTTGAGACTGGCAAGCGAGTTTCGTTCCTCTCGTAAGGTTTGACTTTTTTTGATAAGCTCTCGGCGTTTATCATCGAGGGAGGAGATTGCATCGAGATCAATTTGTCTGTTTTTCTGCTGTGCTGCTTTAAGCACCTTGTCCTTGTTTTCTCTGATGTAATCAAACGAGAGCATAAGAATAATGAACTTACAATACTTATGGATTATACACCTTTCAGAAGAAGAGAGTTATGATTTTGGTTTAGCAATAGCTGTTTCTGCGAAATCCCCAGGTACCGGGATGGGTGGTGTCTCGAGTGATGATGCCTGTGCGCTTAATGGGCCATCCATCTGTTGAAGATGAGCAGTTGTCCGATAAAAGACAAGCGAGGAAAGCCGTAAGATGTCTTCTGCATATTTCTGCTTTTCTACTGGGTTGGATGGAAGTTCTTGTTTCATGATTGTTTCCCATGCGGAAACAAAATCGTCTTTTAGCACTTCAAGAACTGTTTCAGTAGTTAGATGAGAGTTGTAGATGAGTTTTGCGTGTTGTATAAAGATAGTTGCCCCATCGTCATTGTTGTTTGTCAAACAGAATACAGCTCGTTTAAGATCGGTTGCAAAATGAAGGTAGAAGTTATTCCTGAACATATGGCTGTAGAAATCGTTTGATAAGTGTGAAAAACTTTTGCCGAATATACTCGTCGCAGATCTCTGTGCTATAATTTCGCTGCGGGCGGATGTTTATAATTGCGTTTGTATCTATTTTTTTAGTGAGAAGATCGATTCCTCCTCCCCAGACATCTTCCTGCCGTGCCCCCAGCTTCAACAGTTCCTGCTCTGCGTCATAGTGATACTCACCACCAATTGCAACAATTCCTCTTTCTACATCCATCGTTACTTTTACATATGTCTTGTATTCTTCTGCTGCCTTTTCTATTTCAGATTCTGTAGCAGTTGTGGAAAGAATGACAATCATAGTATCACGTATATTCATTGTACTCCACAATAGACTGTGTGGAAATAGATCAAAGGAGGTCAATTTGCTATAAGCTTTTATAATCCAAGGTCATTAGAGATATCTTGCAGTGCCTTAAGAACAATCCCGATATAATCTTCCAGCTTAATGCCAAGTTTTTCTTCACAGAGTTGGATTTGTGCTCGATCCACTGGCGCAGCAAATGATTTGGTATTGAACTTCTTTATGACGGACTCAACTGAGACTGATGCAAGCTTTTTGTCAGGTCTTACCAGTGCTGTTGCTACTATAAGTCCTGTAAGTTCGTCACAGGTATAGAGTGCCCACTCCAGTCTGTTATTTGGTGGAGGTTCGTTGTTTTTTTGGTGGTTATGAGCGAGTATGGTCCTGATGAGTGCATTGTTTGTTTCTCCCTCATTTTGAATCCATTCTACGGTGCGGCGAGTATGCTCATGCGGCTGAGACTCCGTTACCTCCCAGTCTGCGTCGTGAAGAAGTCCAATGAGACCCCAGAGATCTTCGTCTTCCTTAAAATACCCTGCAATCTTGCGCATTGCAGCTTCCACACATAAACAGTGTTTAACAAGATTTCCATTTTTTATATTATTTGTCACGATCTCGAGTGCCTTCTCACGAGTAAGCTTCAGCATCGCTTTTGGTGATATGGGTGCTGATTGTGGGATGGTTGGAAGAGGGTGCTCATGACGCATGGTAGGAAAGAGGATGACATCCTTTAGAGTGTGCTGGTTAGTGAGAAATGCGACTAGTCTGTCGATTCCGAGACCCCATCCAGATGTTGGCGGCATTCCATGCTCAAGCGCCCTGATGTAGTCTTCATCTATAACCTGATAGTCCTGTGCACCTTTTTTGCCCAATTCCATCTCTTCTTCCCATCGTGCACGTTGATCAAACGGGTCATTTAATTCATTGTATGCGTTAATAAACTCTTCGCCACCAACGAGAAGCTGAAAGCTTGCAGCTATTCGAGGATTATCTTCTCTTCGCTTGGCAAGGGGTTTCATTTCATATGGATAGTCTGTGATGAAGAGGGGCCCTTCGAGGTGGGGGCGGATGTGTTTTTTGTATACCACGTCAAGGATATCTCTAAAGCCAAACGTCTCGTCACCCTTCAAGATGTTTTGTTCCTTAACATACTCAGCAAGTTCAGCATCACCTGCAAACTGAGAAATATCCATTTTGAGATATTCTTGAAAAAGTGATGCGAATGTTTTACGCGGCCATGGGGGAGTAAAGTCATACTCTTTCTCTTTAAACTTAACAATATAGGACCCCTTCAGTTCTTTAATGATTTGACTTAACATCTGCTCTGATAAGTTCATTACCTTTTCGTAGTCTGCGTATGCCCAGTAAAATTCAAGCATAGTAAATTCTGGATTATGAGCCTTGCTCATTCCCTCATTTCTGAAGTCTTTGCTCAGTTCATAGACTTTTTCAAAGCCGCCAACGATTAGTCTTTTTAGATATAGTTCATCAGATATGCGCAGATAGAGCTGCATATCAAGTGCCTTATGATGCGTTGTGAATGGATTGGCTGATGCTCCACCATAGATGGGTTGTAACACTGGTGTTTCTACTTCAATAAAGCCGTGGTTGTCCAGATAGCTTCTTAACAGTTTTATTACTTTCGTTCTCGTAAGAAATATCTGTTTCACTTCAGGGTTTACCAGAAGATCTACGTATCGTTGACGGTACCGTTCCTCAACGTCTTTTAATCCATGCCATTTTTCAGGCAATGGACGCACGGCCTTCGTAAGTATGGATATCTGCTTGACAAGAACTGAGATCTCTCCCTTTATCGAAGTAGTCACCGTTCCTTCAGCATGAACGAAGTCGCCGATATCTAGGAGGGAAACGATATTTTGCGCGTCTGGGGCAAGCACATCTGACTTAATCATGAGCTGAATCTTTCCAGACTCATCATGCAGATCTGCGAATAGTAGTTTTCCATGTCCGCGTAATGAGAGTACTCTTCCAACAACGCTCACTTCCTGATCCATCTTTCCCCGTGCGGTGTCTATTGTAATACGTTCCCCTGTAAACTGCGGGTACGGGTTCTTACCAAGTGATTTTAGAGCATCGGTTTTTTTAATTCGTTCCTGCCGGATCTGATCAAGTGAGTTCATATCAGTGTAAAATGTCAACTTTTACAAGGAAATTATTCAATATCTGGTAAAGTTTTTCAAGAGAAGATAGCGATACCCATTCATTTGGACTGTGTGCGTTGCCGCCTACAGGGCCGATTCCGAGCGTTGAGATGCCTGCAGCTCCGAATATATTCTCATCTGCAACAGAAGAACGGAAGTAGGGCACGGCCTTTGTGCCAGTCACCTCCGCTACCGCTTGGCTAAGTGCATTGAGATATGCATCGTTTTGCTTCAGAGAATATGGTGAGAGAAATGGAGTGGGGCGTTTGTAGTACTCAACCGTGCCCGTTATACAACTCGGAAGTATGTTGAGCATTATTGATTGTATCCGTTTAAGGACGCTCTCATTTGTTGCAGGGGGAAGTATGGCTGCATCAATTTCTAGAGTAATAGTGTCGGGAGTTGACATGCCCTTCGCCTCAGTTACGATCTTTCTAACAAATAGGAACTGCCGCATTCCGTTTCCTTTATCTATCTGCAGCTTTTGTAGTTTTTGAATGAGCTTTGAGGCATGCAGTGTAATATCGATGGTCGGTTGGTAGAACATGAAATGCTCGGGTTTTGTTCTTAAGGTGACCACATATACAGCTCGTCCGCTTCTTCCCATGACTATACCGTTTATTCCATGCATAAAGGCTGGTTCGGTTGATATGACGCATGAAAGATTTTTAGACAGAGGTGATTGCATAAAAGTATGTCCGCCTTTTGAGATATTCTCTTCATCAACGCACAAAAGCAGCTGGGTTTTAATATGTTTTGGTTCATACTCAAGAAACGTTTTTATAGCCACGCTCATTCCACCCTTCATATCATATGTCCCGAGTCCGTACGCGCTGTCGCCCTGTATCGTGAGTTTGTATGGATCTGTTTTCCAGCCATCAGTTACCGGCACTGTATCAAGGTGCGCATAGAGTGAGATAGTCTTATTGCCGCGTCCCTTTTGTGCGACAATATTACATCTTGAATCCTCGACCTTCTGTTTAACATAAGACACTCCTTCATTCGTGAGCAGATCTTCGATACAGTTCTGAATGTTGGCTTCATGTGGGTACGTTGATGGGATAGAGACGAGTTGTTTTAGCAGCTTTTTAATTTCCATATCTAGATGTAACTTGTGAGCGCGTCATCCACGTAACGAGCAGATTATTTTTTGCGCTATCAGGCCGCTTTTCATGTGATCCTGCGCTGATTCGCACATGCTGTTCAAGCGATCGAGGTGGGTAGCCAAATTGCTGCGCACTTTGTATTGAGCTTGTTCTGCCAAGTCTCGCGCCAGCTTTTAGTACCCCGGGAGCTGACATGTTTGATTCTGCATACACCATGTTTATTTCATTAACGTCAGCAAGGAGCTTCATAAGTTCTTCAGCAACGTTTGTATATAGTCCCTTTCCTCTGTGTTCTTCAACAGTTGCTGCTTCGGTAATCTCATACATTACAAAAGGTAATAGTCTACTATTTCTTTCAATAGTAAGTTCTGCCCGTTCAGCCATTCCTGCGCTTATCAGCCTATCACCATCAAATGCGGCAACAAGTGTATTTGAATGGTTGGTGAGAAGTTCTACAACCTGATCTTCATTCCATCCGAATGCTTGGTATAGTTCAGCATATTGGTGCTGTAAATTTGCATCTTTTTTCATCTCATCTGCTACTTGTTCTATTCTATACCCGTTTACGCTGTTTTTTTCTTTACTCGCAGATTCTCCGGAATATACTTCCTTTGCAAATTTGAGCTGATGTTGGAGCTCTTGAGGATCAGCCTTTCGTGTGTCAGCATTTTTTCCAATATACACCATGCAGCAATCTTCAAGATCCGGAATACCACAGCTTGCAAGTGGCAGTATTGCCTCAACATACTCACATATTGCTGCTTTTATATCCTTTCTTTTCAGTAGTGAGTCTGTCACAAAAATACGTGCGGTATAGCGGGTTGTCGCCTCATCAAATGGCATATTTTGAAACTCTGTAATAATGCTTGATAAATCATCTGCAGTTTCAAGCACCCTATTAAGAATTCCTTTTTTTCGCTGTTCAGTTGCCTCTTCTGGGGGCCACACTGCTCTTCCCACGCTGCTTGCTTCAGCAGTTGCCATTGTGTCTCCTGGATCATATTCGCGTTGAGCCATAAAAAAACCGTCCCTAAGAAACTAGTAATAATTTCTCAAGGACGGTTCTCAACTTACGAGGTAAGTAAGTTTCAAATCGCGGTACCACCTTGGTTCTTGTCAGACTTATCTTCCACTTCTTCAATGGTGTTCGTTCTGACAGCTCTTTTCTGGTTATCCAGAAGTATGCGTAACGGGCATAACCGTCGGGTTCTCCTCCTACTTTTGTAGGATACTTCCCGCAGCCGGCATTTTTTGAGATGCCTGTAAGATTTTGCCGTTTCAAATCTTTTTTTAAAAAGTACTATGTTCTGTCTGCAGGAGCTTCCACCAGTTCTCCCTCTCTATAACAGCCAGAACACACGGGTTCTTACTAGAGCTTTATCTTTCTATTTTACGTTAAATAACCTGAATTTCAAGTATTTTATAGGTGCTCTTTCCAGCGGGCACCTCTACATGGACCTGTTCTCCCACCCGTTTGCCCATTAACGCGCGTCCGATTGGTGATGTGTGTGACAGTCTATTTTCCATCGGATCAGCTTCAAACTCCCCGACAATGGTGTATTTAACATTTACACCGTCTTTTTCAACATAGACTCGTGAGCCTATATCGATTATTCCGTTTGAAGGGGTATTTGTTACCACTTTGGCGTTATGGAGCAGCTCTTCCAGCTCTTTTATTCTACCTTCAATAAAGGCGAGGTCTTCTTTTGCTGCAGTATATTCACTGTTTTCAGAGAGATCTCCCATTGCTCGTGCAGTTTGAAGGCGAGTCACAGCAGAAGGTCGTTTGGTTTTTGTAAGTTCGTCGTATTCTTTCTGCATCTTCTCAAATCCGTCTTGTGTTAACTGTATTTTTTTCATAAACGAAAAAATCCCCACTTCATTCCTCAAATATTTTCCTACCCGAATCGATATGGTAAGGATCACTCTTTCGGTAGATCTTGAGGAAAGAGGGGATCAATGATACAATATTACAGCAAAGTAACACTTTTTTCAAGGTTTTTTAAGGCTGGCCCCATCGTCTAGAGGCCTAGGACGGCAGGTTCTCATCCTGCAAACCGGGATTCGAATTCCCGTGGGGTCACCTAAGGGAACACTAAGAGTTTCGGCAGTACGAATAGAGCTATATATCAAGCCAATCTCTTGGTTCGATAAGCCAGGATACCTCCATGTCACTCCAGCAGGAAAAATCGAACCAAGAAGTGCACGTTTCTGGTTTATCTCAGACTTTTTATATGCTTCACTGAGATCCGCTAATAGTGTTTTCATAAAGTCTGTAATTTTATTGATATCATACTTTTCAAATGTCTCATCTTGTTTAGCAATCTGAGCTTTGAAAATTTGCTCCTCAATAAATGCGTTTTGTTCTTTAAATACCTCATCTGAATAAACTCCTGACAAATTTTTTTAACCAACTGCTTTCTAGTCTCATAGAGCTTAGTTATCTCACTATCGGCATCATTTCGTATCTTTTGTAATCTTCCTAACCGTTTATAATAAGTGTTTTTCATGAATGTAATAAAGAGTTCTCTTGCTTCAGGTGTAGGTGTAATTCCCTTAAGTAGATCGGTAAGTTCATTTTCTAAAATATCCACTTTTATTGATTTACTCGTACAGAATTTGCTGCATCTATAATATCTTACTTTTCGTTTCTTCCCTTACTTAATGCACCTGTAAGAGTTGATCCGCACTTGCCACATCGTGCTATACGTCTTAAAGGAAAGGTAGGATTATCACGTACTCGGTGAGCTAATGCTGCTTTATTTGGATTCCGACCGTCTAATACCGCTTGAACCTTATAGAATTGCTCTTCAGTAATCATAGGTGTGTGTTGTCCGCGTACTTCCTCAGGGTACTTATCAGAATTTAATATTCCCATATAGAACTTACGACGCAGTATTCTATTTAGCGTATGTTTTTGCAGCTTTTTTCCTCTTACTCTAAGTCCTATATCATTAGCAATTCTTACCATTTCTGATAAGCTCTTAGTGCCAGTTGTCATAAGATCCCAAACTTTTTTCATTTTTTCGTATGTTTGAGGATCTTTTATTGCATATCCACTTTTCAGAATATATCCCACAGGTGGGATGGTATTTGGCAGCCCAGACAGGAACCTGGCTTTCATTCCGTTTCGTGTTCTTTCGCTTCTTACATCGTTATCTAACTGTCCAAATGCAGCCAGCATTGTTTCTACAAGTTTTTCAGTTGGGCTATTACCGGTAGGTTCTGTAGCAGATATAATGGTGACTCCATGATCAGCTAATTTTTTACGGATAGCCAAGTAGTCAGCAGTTTGTCGAGAAATTCTATCAAGACGATATACAAAAACAGCGTCTAACTTTTGTTTTCCCATCCTGCAATACTCAAGAAGCTGTATTAATTGAGGTCTGCCAAAAATCGTTTTAGCAGAACGCCCTTCTTCACGAAATACTCCTACAACTTGATAACCGCGTCTAGTTGCTTCTTTACGGCAAATATCTTCCTGTGTATCGAGGGAGTAATTATCTACTTGCTCTTCGGTTGATACACGAAGATATACAACTGATTTCTTTATACTAAAGTTATTCGCTTGATTAGTAGGATTCATATATTAACCGTTATTTAATAACTCGTTAAGGGTCAAACCATTAAATTGTTTCCTTTCATAGCTATCGAGCCAGCTGTCACATAAGTATTGAACTTCGGTAATAATAGTTTGTATTTGTTCGAGAGTCAGTTTTTCAGATAGTCTTCCCAATATTTCTTTGGCCTTTCTTAGTGTCTTATCTTCCCTCTGTTGCTCTGGAAACATTTTGTCGAGAGCATTTTCTATCAAAGTTCTTTGTTCTACTAAAGAAAGATCAGATACAACTTGTGGAAGAGCTATATTTTCTGCATCTTCTATTCGGTGTGTACTCTCCTTAGTCTTTTCTTTATCTTCAAATAACGGTATCAATTCTTGTGTATACATAGTCATTTTAACTATCTCTGATAGAGATAGTATATATCTTTGCTAGAGATATGTCAATAGGCATTGTGATATAATTTTGATATGGGAGATCAAAAAGCTCGAGTCCAGATAGGAAAAAGGTTTAAAGAAGCACGCCAAAAGAAAAATTTGAGTCAAGTAGAAGTAGCGAATAAAGTAGATTTACACTTTAACTACTATGCCCGTATAGAGAGAGGTGACGCGAATCCCTCATTAGATGTACTACTTAAAATCTCGAAAGTTCTCGGTGTAAATCTTTGATATACCGCTGCTTACATTAGAGATTTTAGTTTGAAACTTCATTATAAAATAGTCTGCATTATTAAGCTGGTGTTCCCAAACTCTTATTACTTTATACCCATATTTTCTGAGTTTACGGAATTTTTTTTGATCTCTTTTGATGTTAGATGCAATTTTATCTACCCAATATTTTGGTGGCAGTCTGCTTTTCCAAAAGCTGAATCTCCATCCATGCCAAAAATCACTATCAATGAATACCAGTATATTCTCTCCTATCTGGCAATCAGGTTTACCGAATATTTTAGGGTGTTTAATGTAAGATATATTTTTTCTATCTAAAATCTCGAAAAACTTTTGTTCCAATTGAGTATTGGTACTCTTAATACGAGACATATTATAGCTTCGCTTCGCTGGGCTTTAGTAAGGTTATCCATGAGTATAAGCAGTTATCAAATGCATGCTTGGGAATTAAAATTCCATATAGTATTTATCATCACTTATCCTATAAAATTTAATAGAGTTTTTTCCATACATTTCCAGTTTAATTTATCCTATGAAAGATAATATTTATTTTGCTTCATTCAAAAGCAATTTAAACAATAACAGAGAGAGTTACTTCTTAATTCAAGATGAAAAGATAATAAAGCAAGGTGAAGGGAAAGTAGTATTTTACTGAATTACTTGGAAAATAAGTCACTCAAAGATACTTTAAGTTCTTTAGCTATTTTGTTAGCCGTTTTTATAGAAGGAGCATTTCGCCCCTGTTCAATAAAACCTATGTAGGTACTCGTAAGATTAACTCTCTCAGCTAGTTCTTCCTGAGTCATACCCAATCGTTTTCTAAAAGATTTAATTTTTCTACCTAGTATTTTAGGGACTGCCATACTGAAGTTATTATGTAGTAGTTGAAGATAAATTGCCACAAAGTATTACTTAGGATTATATCTGAAATTTCGCTTGACAAAATCCTAAGTATTATTTAGTATTATCTCTAGCATGAATACATATTTAGTTATGATAGAGATAGTTACTTCTTCAAAGGAGTTTAAAACGTATTCTCTCCTAAAATCAGATGATATTAAGCAAGCACAAGGGAAAATTGATGCATATTTAAGAGATAATGGGAACATGGATAGAGATTTTGATTATTCAATGACTTCTGTTGAAAAGGTAGATAGGAATGACACTATGATCCTTGAAAAATATATTGATTTTTTGTCAATAATTATCAAATAAACGAGCAAAAAGGAATCTTATGAGTACACTCATATTTATAGGCTGTATACATTTTCTACAGGAATAGCTCATTTTGAAATCATCTTGATATAATAAAGACAACATTATTACAAGTATGCAAATTATATGAGATTTAAAGATAAAGTTGTATTAATAACAGGCGCAAGTAAGGGAATAGGAAAGGCTACTGCGCTCTTGTTTGCGAAAGAAGGAGCAAAAGTCGTTGTTAATTATTTCTCTTCTGAGTCCGCGGCCCAAGAGGTAGTTAGAGAAATTAAAGCATTGGGGTCTGATGCAATAGCAGTAAAATATGATGTATCAAAAGAAGACGAAGTTATTGAAATGGTAAAACAGGCAGTAGATACGTTTGGAACTGTCAATATTCTTGTTAATAATGCAGGGATTGTATCTGACGCTTCAATATTTGAAAGAGATCTGAATACCTGAGATCGAACAATTGGAGTCAATCTTCGTGGCAACTACCTCTGCACTAAACATACTGCAAAGGTAATGCTTAAAAATAAATCAGGAAAGATAATAAATATATCTTCTACCAGCGCAATACATACTTTTTCTCCAGAGATCATAGATTATGATGCATCAAAGGCTGGTATCATCACGCTCACTAAAGACTTTGCAAAAGCGCTAGCCCCTTATATACAAGTAAATGCTATTGCGCCTGGTTGGGTAAATACTGATATAAATAAGAACCTTGAAAAGAACATAATAGAAGAGGAATTGAGCGAAATATACCTTAAAAGATTTGCACAACCAAGTGAAATAGCAGAAATTATTTTATTCCTAGCTAGTCCAGCTGCAAGTTATATTAACGGCACTGTATTGGTTGAGGATGGAGGTAATGATTAATAAACACAATATATGATAGAAACAGAAGAATATATCTATAGTGGAA
>CAZLAJ010000006.1:0-21952 GCA_964557525.1 uncultured Gammaproteobacteria bacterium
TGCCAGGTGTAAAATGGACGACCCGCTGCTATTTCAAGGTGAGTTTCTTCTTTTACTTCACGTTTTAATGAAGCTATAAAATCTGTCTCACCCTGCTGAATCTTACCACCAGGGAAATCAAGACGTATATTATCCGATTGTAAGACGAGCACCTCCCCATCTTTCCTTATAAAGGCTTTCTGTCCAACCCAGACTAAAAGATCTTCTGCCATACGGGAATTATAGCACCCTGTTTGTTCCTTGCCAGACGCATCACTCAAGAGTGTATTTGGCAGATAAAATCTAAAAAATGGTATCCCCTATATAGTATATTGATACTATGCTTACAAAAAAGAGAGTTGCTGAGATTATTGAACATGCGGCAAGCTCTCCTGCAGTTGCACTCGATAGTGGAGCAGGGTTAGTTGAGAAAGGCTTGCATAAGATGGTTGCAAAGGTGACAACGAAAAAGATCGCATCATACTGGAATGTACTTGGTCCGGGCCTCATAACCGGTGCCGCAGACGACGATCCCTCAGGCATCGCCACATATTCCCAGCAGGGCGCGCAGTATGGATTACAGCTGTTATGGCTTGCTCCATTTACCTTTCCGCTCATGTCTATTGTTCAGGAGATGTGTGCACGGATCGGGCTATCAACGGGTAGAGGGCTTGCTGGAAATATCCGTAAATATTATCCAACATGGGTTATCTACTCAGTGACAATGCTCCTCTTTATTGCGAATACTCTCAACTTAGGTGCAGATCTGGGAGCTATGGCGAAGGCAGTTCAACTGCTTAACCCATCGCTCAATTTTTATTTTCTCGTTATTGCGTTTAGTGTCGCAACACTGCTTTTGCTTATCTTTCTCTCATATCGCGTATATGCACAATACCTTAAGTACCTTGCATTCATTCTGTTTGCGTATGTCTTTTCAGCACTCAGTATTGAGGGGATAGATTGGGCACAGGTTTTTTGGCATACGGTTATTCCTTCCTTGACCCTTTCCCCCCAACAAATTCTCTTGATTACTGGGATTTTAGGTACAACAATTTCTCCATACCTTTTTTTCTGGCAGACGTCTCTGGAAAACGAGGAACAGATACTGAAAGGGGAAACTACCATTAAGGATCGTCAGGAGAGTATTACTGATAGGGGGATTAGGCGTATGCGTGCAGACGTGTGGGCAGGTATGTTTATCTCAAATCTCGTTATGTTTTTTATTGTCGTGTCATGCGCCGAAACGCTCTATAAAAATGGAATAACGAACATAGTGACGGCAGCTGACGCGGCAGCAGCACTAAAGCCGATAGCGGGAGAGTACGCATATCTCCTGTTCTCGATAGGGATTATAGGGTCGGGGCTTCTTGCGGTTCCCGTGCTTGCCGGCTCTGCCTCCTATGCACTCTCTGAGAGTATGAGGTGGAAGCTGGGGTTATACAAAAAACTAAAGGAAGCATCCGCTTTCTATGGTGTGATCATTATCTCAATGGTTATTGGAATGCTTATTAACTTCATTGGGTTCGATCCAATGAAGGCGCTTCTTTATTCAGCCGTGGTAAACGGTATCGTTGCACCGATTATTCTCTTCTTTATCGTTCGTATCAGCAGTAACAAGACCATTATGAATGGGCGTTCAAATCATCCGGTAGTTACAAAAATCGGCTGGTTTACTACCGGAATGATGGGGGTAGTTGCAGTGGCGGCCATCATCTCGATGCTCTTCTTTTCCTGATACAAAAGTTTATCGTATTCTTACCCGACTCTTTTCCCGATCTCACCTGCAGGGATTATTATAGTTTTCTCAACAGTTAGCAACATTAAAAGGAGGTGGAGACAGACATGGCAGATCAAAATCAAGACAATAACCAGGGAAAGGGATGGTATGGCGATCCTGAAGGACACTCAAAAGCAGGACGTGGAGAAGAGGTGCGTGATGAGGAATAGCATGTTACTAATTGAAAGGGGGTGAGTGATAATGCCAAACAACAAAAAAGGAAATTCAGGCAACTTCGCAAATGATCGAGAAAAAGCCTCCCGTGCCGGAAAGAAGGGGGGAGAAGAAGTGAGTAAAGACCGAGGTCATATGGCTGAGATTGGGAGAATGGGAGGTGAGTCGTAAAGAAGTAATGTAGAATGCGCGCATTCTTTTTGTTCCAGTTAAGCACCCGTTATTGAAAAATAGACGGCTGCACACGAGGCCATAACAATGATGACTGAGGCACCAATTGCTATGTAGTTGCTGATTCTTCCATTCGTGAACTTTCCCATTATGCTTTTGTCGTTTGTTATCTTATAGAGAAAGAAAAAGAATATCGGCAGGAGAACTGCGTTCAGAGATTGGGTATACAGCACTATTTTGAATAGTGAGATGTAGGGGGTGATGACTAGAAGACTCGCAACAATGAGAGTAATGATGAATACCGTGTAGAAACTTTTACTTTTTTCAAAGGGGTCATCGAGTGAGCCTTGGAACCCAAAAAATTCTACAAAGGCGTACGAAGACGAAAGGGACACAATAACCATACCTATAATTGCTGCGTTTATAAGTCCCAGGGCAAATAGTATACCTGCGAGCTGCCCTGCAAATGGTTGGATTGCAATTGCTGCCTGTTCTCCAGACTCTAGGGGAATGTTGTTTACGTAGAGTGTAGATGCGGTTGCGAGCATGATAAAAAAAGTAAAAAAGTTAGAGGTGAATGCTCCAATATATGCTTCAAGCTTTGCATACCCCATCTTTTCCGGAGATGTTTTTTTATCTTTCATGTAGCTTTGAACAAAGAACTGCCCCCATGGGGTAATGGTTGTGCCCAGAACCGCAATTGCGATAATAATGTACTGTGGTGAGAAGAGGTTTTTTGGTGGAATAAACATACTTTTTACCGCGAGTGCGTAGTCAGGATTGGATACGATAGTAGAGAATACATACGCAAAGTAAAAGAACATACCCAGAAGAAACAGCCGTTGACTCTTTTCATAGCTGAACTGGGTAATAACGATAAAAGAGATTGTGACAGTAGCAACTATAAGAGGTATAGCCGGTATATGAAACATGTCAGCAGCAACTTTTACGGCTGATATGTTGGTGAGGACTGATCCGAAGTTTGCAATCAAAAGCAAAATGGAGACAATGATTGCAACGCGAATGCCGAATCGTTCTCTAATCAAATCTCCGAGCCCCTTTCCTGTTGCGATGGCGATTCGTGACCCCATCTCCTGAGTTACTCCGTAAAGAATGGTTAGTGCGGGAAGGGTGAAGAGGATTGCATACCCTAAGACTGCACCAGAAAGAGAGTAGGTGATTACTCCTCCACCGTCGTTACCAGCCATGGTGGTAATTACTGATGGACCAAGAACCGACAAAAACGCAATGATGTTGCCCGCGAATGTTCCCATATATCTGGAATAATACCAATACGATATTATACATTCGCCTTGATGATATTATCTACATTAAACATTAATGTGGGATAATGAGAATTTTCCTGTAGTCATTCCTGTCATGCAGGGCGTTTTCTAAAGAATATGTACCAGCTCATAAATGCTACGTATGCGCTGTATACCGCTATCTGAAAAATATCCATTGTGTGAGTAATGCCGAAGACCGATTTGATGATACCGCCGAGGGTGCTAGAGGAATGGGGGACGAGCACGAGGCTTAAACTATAGAGTTCGGGAAGCAGATTTGCCTCTGTAAATTCGTGTACTCCGCGTGCAAGCAGTCCTGCAGCAAATGCAACCAACAGAATGCTCGATACACGAAACGCGTAAAAAAGCGGTAATCGGAGTGTGGCGGTAAAGAGCGCGCCTGAAATGAGAAGACCAAGAATTGCGCCTATAACGAAGCCGGAAAAAATAGACCTTGGATCACTGGAAAGAAATATGGTGGTGAGAAAAAGGACAATCTCTATTCCTTCTCGTAATACTGCCGTGAACGCAAGGATAAATATTCCGCGATGTTCTGATTTCTCAATTGTTTCTCTAATCTCTCCCAGCAGTTGCGCTTTATATCTTCCAAAGTAGGTGTGCAACACAAATACTGCCCATGTGATGAATACTGCAGATATAATCATGAGACTTCCCTCGACAAGCGCCTCCGTTTTTCCTGTGTAGAGTTGTTGAATTTGAATACCGACAAAGCTTCCGATTGCAAGCAGGAGGACGCTTACCATCGAAGCTGAGAGGGTTGCAAACCATACCGTTTTTGCGGCCGATCGGTGATTGAGCTTTATTAAAATACCCAAGATAGTCGCGACTATGAGAGACGCTTCTATCACTTCACGAAATGTAATAAGTAGGCTGGGAATCATTGATTTTTTTACAAGTTATATATCTGTTTTTTTAGCTGGGAATTGTATTGTTTAAATAACGGGTATCGTATGGATTTGTCAAACAGTCCTACTATTGTAATATAGATCACAAAACTTTTCTACATATCTATACAAGCTAGAGAAACCTGAAACAAAAAAAGCCTCCTTTTCAGGAGGCTGGTAAGTAACAGCGTAACTGACTTTACTTGTTCTGAGCGATAAAGGACTGTAGCTCTTGCTTCAGACTCTCGTAAGGAAGCGCTCCCTCCACGAGTTTTGTTTTACCGGTTTTCATATCATAGATTACCCCGGTTGGTGTTGCCTGTACGCCTGCCTTTGTGCCTTCTTCCTGTTCGCTTTTAACCTTGTTTGCGAATTTGCCACTATCAACACATTGCTGGAAAGCGGCGGAATCGAGGCCGATCTCTGAAGCAACATCAGAAAGCTGAGTAAGCTCTAGATCAGGCATCTTTTCGAAGATCGCATCATTCATTTTCCAGAAAGCTTCTGTTCCCCCTAGTTCTTGTGCGCACTCTACAGCCTCTGCTGACTTTTGAGCCTTAGGATGGAATGGAAGGGGATAGTGTCTGAATACCCATGCAATATCAGGGTTCTCGCTAGTCAGCTTAACCAAGTCTGGATGAATACGTTTACAGAATGGGCATTCAAGATCAGAGTACTCTACCCAGACGTATCTGGCGTTTGTATTACCTCGCCAATGATCTTGTGAGTTTGGTTTGGTAACTTTTAGTGATGTGGGTCGGGTTGGCGCTACTTGATTGCCTGCTTGTTGGCCGGCTCCAGGGGCAGCGGCTTGCTTTTTGAGTGTCTGCACCTGCATAAACAGGTAGCCGGAGAACAGTGTAAGTGCGACTACAAGCAGTATTAACAGGTACGGAGGTCTGCTTGGTTTTCCAAGGGACTCATTCAATTTACGAATTGCTTCCGGTGAGAGCCGCTCTTCATATGAGTCGACATTCTCACTTTGTGAAACTGGTCGGGAAGCACGACGGGTTGTTTTAGAATTTTTTCGTGCTGGCATAGTAGGAAATTTATAATGAAAAATGCAACGCTTGTCAACGGTAAAAATACATTTAGTGTTAAATTGTTCTTCAAACTACCACAGATAGTTTACAAACTATATCAACGAACGATGTGTCCATTTGCCATCTCTCTTGAAACTTCAAGGGGCGTTGGTCTATCTGTTCCATCTACAGAAAGGAGCATTCCCTGTGATTCGAGCCCCATCATTTTGCGTGGCTCAAGGTTTGCAACGAACACATATTTTTTATTGATGAATTCCTCAGGAGCATAGTACTCGGCCATACCGGTAAGGATAGTTACCATCTTATGCTCTTCTCCCATGTCAACGGTTAGCTTAAGAAGTTTGACAGATCCCTCTACGCGTTCTGCGGTTACAACCTCCCCGACTCGTAGGTCTAATTCTAGGAAAGAAGAAAAGGGGATATGTGGCTTCATATGATAATGTTTCGAATGAATATAACTGGTATTTCTTAAAAATTACTTAACGAGCATAGATGCGGTATAGGTTGCTGCCGATTTTTTCGTATTTAAATATTTCAAGCGATCCAATTTCCTTTGTGTTTGATACATGGGGTCCGCCACAGAGTTCTTTCGAGTAGGCCGAGGCGAGATCGCCGCCGATATAGTATACCTTTACTTGATCAGGATATTTTTCTCTAAAAAACGATTTAGCTCCTGCTTGTATGGCCTCATCCTTTTTCATAATGATAAACGCGACAGGGAGTGACTCGTTAATTTTTTCATTTACCATTTCTGTTAACTGTGCACGATCCTCTTCGCTTAGTCTACGAGGCGCAGTGAAATCAAATCGTAGCCGCTCGCCAGTAATGTTGGATCCTTCTTGGCGGACACCGCCACCTATAAGGTCATTCAGAGCTTGGTGGAGGAGGTGGGTCGCAGTATGATATCTGACAGTCTTTTCACCATGGTCGGCGAGTCCACCCTTGAACATGCCCGCGGATGAACTGCGTGAAAGTTCTTTGTGTTTGTTAAACTCGCTGTAAAACGCATCCCAGTTTAATGATTTTCCTTTCTCATGTAACACTTCACCTGTTATCTCTGGAGGAAAGCCGAAATTTTGATAGAGATCAAACGCAAATTTACCAGAAATGTCAGTGCTCCGGTGGATTTCATTAAGTCCCCTCTCAATGCTTGTGCCGAAGCGCTTAATTTCTTCCGCTACTACACTATTTATCTCGCTCTCATTTGTATCAGAGCCGAAAGCTATGTTTTTATATGTCTCGATGACACTCTGGGAGATGGTTGAGATCGAGGGAAGATTTTGTATAGGTAGTCCGAGTAGATGAGCCTTGATTGCTGCTCTCCGAATTAATCTCCGCAAAATGTAGCCCTGCAGTTTATTGGCAGGCCTCACACCGTCCGAAACGAGAAAGGTTGCGGTTTTTATATGATCTGCGATAACCCGAAGGGCATATTTATGCTGATCGGTATCGTATGGGGTGTTGGTTTTTTCTTCAACTGCATGTACGATCTGTTCGAACACATCGGTCATAAAGATATCAGGATTATTCTGAATTGCTGCAAGTATCCGTTCGATTCCGCCACCAAAATCGACATTTTTTTGAGGTAGTTCTTCAAGTGTGCCGTCCTGTTTTTTCCGGTATTGAATGAACACCGAGTTGCCGATCTCCATAAACCTTCCACAGTCACAGTTGGGGTGGCAGGTTTCACCAAATGCAGGATTGTGAGGTGTCCCAAAGTCATAGAATATCTCAGAATCCGGGCCACCGATCTCATGAGCAGGCATCTTATCTGGCGTGCCTGACCGGGACCACCAGTTTTTCTTTACACCGTATGCGTAGATGTGGTCCTCCTTTACTCCAAGTTTTTTCCAGATTGTTTCTGACTCCTCATCACGAGGAACGGATGAGTCTCCTTCAAATATGGAGACGTAGAGTCGATCCTTTGGTAGTTGATAGTGGTTCGTAAAGAGGTCATATACCCATGGAAGCTGTTCTTGTTTAAAATAGTCTCCGAATGACCAGTTTCCCATCATCTCGAAAAAAGTATCATGACGGTTATCTCCAACCTCTTCAATATCTTGGGTTCGGATGCATCTTTGAATGTCGAATACCCGTGTTCCGAGAGGGTGGGTTTCACCAGTAAGATAGGGCACCAGTTTTTGCATTCCGGAACTGGTAAAGAGGGTAGTTGGATCTTCGCTTAGTACCAATGGAGCACTTGGAATCTCTCTATGTCCGTTACTGAGCCAAAATTTCCTGTATATTTCCCTCAACTGTATGTGAGTCATCATACACGAATTATATCATCCGTGCTTTTATTACATCCAGAGAGTGTATATGTGAGGAATTTTGAGGATCGAAACTGTACAATATGCATGTGCAAACGATAAACACATCTAACATCTTATCTGCGCGTCCCTATATCGACAAGCTCTACACCCCTCCTTCTGAATCGAAAAAAGGTGATAATGGCAAGCTCCTGGTGATCGGAGGATCGGGCCTTTTTCACGCTGCATCCATCTGGGCTGCAGATATGGCTTCTAAGGTTGTTGATATGGTTCATTACGCGTCCACAGAGGAGAACAATCAAATACTCACAACTCTTAAGCAGAAGTTTCTTAATGGCATTGTTATTTCACGTAAAGATATTCCTTTGTACGTTTCTGAGGATGACTGTATTCTCATCGGCAATGGTATGATGAGGGGCGATGTCTCTCTGTTTGAACACCCTGAAGAATTCGACGAGCTTTTGATGTACACGAACGAGGCCCACATCACTCATGCGTTAACAAAACTGTTAATAGATACCTACCCTCAAAAACGGTTTGTATTTGATGCCGGAGCACTGCAGATGATGGATCGCAACTGGCTTAAATCATTAAAAACGACTCCTATTATCACCCCTCATATGCTTGAATTTGAGACACTCTTCAACGTGCCCATATCGACGTACTCCTTGCAAGACAAGGAGAAGATAGTTCGCGAATACGCTCAAGAATATGGATGTATCATCCTCCTTAAAACCCCCGTCGACATCGTCAGTAACGGTGTAGACACATGGATTATTGAAGGTGGCAATCCAGGTCTTACAAAAGGCGGAACAGGAGATGTGCTTGCTGGTTTAGTGAGTGCGCTCTGCACTAAAAATGATCCAGCACTGTCTGCGGTGGTGGGCTCATTTCTTCTCAAGTATACTGGCGATTCTCTCTTCTCAACGAACGATTACTGGTATAATAATGAAGATCTTATTGCGCATATACCTGAAAACTTTAAAAAGCTAAAGCTTGCGGCATAATATGAAAAAAGAGACAGTCATTGCCATTATCTTTGGACTCGGGCTTGGAGGTGTCGTTGCGTTCTTTATTCTTGTGAAGAACAAAGAGATGCAGCTTGATAATTCTAAACCCATTGCGCCTGTTCTGCAGATCAGTCCTTCTATTGGCCAACAGAGCCAGGCGGAATCTACTCTTGAAGTAACCGAACCGAACAATGATGCTATTGTAAATACTAATACGGTAAGAATAAAAGGAAAAGGCGGCAAGGGTGGTCTGCTCATAATTCAATCTCCTATCAAAGAAGTAGTGCAGAAGCTGGATAAGGATGAGTTTGCCGTTCCTTTCAATCTGGCTCTTGGTGAAAATACCATTACGCTTACACTGTATCCTGCTGAAAAGAATGCTGTTCCGCAGGCAAAGGAGCTAAAAGTTTACTATCTAACAGAATAATGAAAACAGTACCAATCATCTCTGCATCGCTTGTACTTTTTTTACAACTCCCTGGCGTTGCGTTTGCTCAATCGGTGACGCCCAGTGCCTCAATAGCAAGTCCCGCTAAAATAGCCTCACCATCATCTTCGATAAGTCCAACAAAATCAGTGAGCGATGATGTTAACACGCTGAAAGAGAAGGTTGCAAATAAGGTAGCAGAACTACAGAAAAAGAATAATAAAGCTGCAGCCGGATTTGTTACTTCCATAAAGGACGAGCAGATCGTAATTACAGACAGGGATGATCAGAAGCGAACAGTAAAAATTGATCAGGTTCTCACCAAATACTATCAAATTTCGGGTACGACAAAAAAAGAACTTAAGTTTGAAAATATCTCAAAAGGCGATTATATTATCATTTCAGGGCCGATGATTGGTGATGTGCTTACCGCGAACGTGATCTACGTTGACGAACGACTTGATGTTTTAAGCGGAAAGGTTGCAGAGGTTGATTCTGACAACATGAAGATAAAGGTGGTCACAACGGACAAAGATACCTATTCGGTGAGCGTCTCACCGCCAACTAAGCTTTTTTTGGTAGACAGCAAGTCGCTTGAGACGGGAAGAGCGACAATTTCAAAGATGAAAGAAGGAGATACGGTGCACTTTGTGTATTCTTATAAACCGGATGCAAAGGATAAACTGAGCGTAAACGCCTTAAAAGTCGTTGTCATCCCACAGGAATACTTTCAGAGGTAATCTGACACCAAATCTCCCCATTTTAGTTAGTTATTATTAGTATTTTTTTTATGTTTAAGCTCATCACGAAGTATTTCGATTATAACGAGCGGGAACTTAACTCGCTGAGAAAATCAGTTACCCAGATAAACGCACTTGAGGACCGGGCGCGTGCACTGAAAGATTCTGATTTTCCAAAAGAAACAGAAAAGTTGAAAAATCAAGTTCAATCAGGCGAAAAAACACTCAATGAGCTTTTACCATGGGCATACGCGCTCGTTCGCGAAGCATCCAGAAGGACCTTGGGTCTGCGCCATTTTGACGTTCAGCTCATCGCAGGAGTTGCTCTGCATTCGAATAAAGTTGCAGAACAGAAAACTGGAGAAGGAAAGACACTTACCGCTACTGCACCGTTGTATTTAAACGCATTGAGCGGCAAAGGCGCACATCTGGTGACAGTGAACGATTACCTTGCGAGACTCCATGCTGGCTGGATGGGAACGGTGTACCATTTCTTAGGACTCACCACCTCAGCAATCATTGCGGATAAGTCCTTCATCTACGACCCGTCCTATACTGATGGAGAGTCGCAGGACTGGCGGCTGTCACATTTAAAGGAGATAACGCGAAAAGAGGCATATCAGGCAGATATTACCTATGGCATAAACAGTGAGTTTGGTTTTGACTACCTGCGCGATAATATGGCCCAGTCTTCAGAAGGGCTCGTTCAGCGTGGTTTTAACTATGCCATCATCGACGAAGCAGACTCGGTATTGATCGATGAAGCGCGAACACCCCACATCATCTCTCAGCCGTATGCTCAGGAAACTACCCAGTACTATCGGTATGCAAAAATAGTGAACCAGCTGAAACCAGCTGAAGATTATCTTATTGATGAGAAACTCAAGACTGCTCATTTAACCGAGAAGGGAATATCAAAGATAGAATCAGCTCTTGGGGTGACCAATATCTATGAAAAGGACTTTGACACCCTGTTTCATATAGAGGCTGCGTTAAAAGCAGAGACTCTTTTTAAGAATGACAAGGATTATATTGTAAAAGACGGTGAGGTGATTATCGTTGATGAGTTTACCGGCCGATTACTATACGGAAGGCGGTTCTCCGAAGGGCTCCATCAGGCTATTGAGGCGAAAGAAAACGTTTCTATCCAGCAGGAATCAAAAACATTAGCTACCGTATCTTTGCAGAACTACTTTAGAATGTATGATAAGCTGGGCGGCATGACGGGCACTGCGTCAACTGAAGCTGAAGAGTTCCACAAGATATACAAACTTGACGTCATAGTGATACCCACCCACATGCCGATGGTGAGAAAAGATCATGCCGACATGATCTACAAGAATGAACGGGCAAAGTATAATGCGGTTGTAAATGAGATTATCGAGCAGTATAAAAAGGGAAGGCCGGTGCTTGTTGGAACGACATCAATTGATAAAAATGAACTGCTCTCGCGGTTGTTAAACCAGAAAGGTGTACCGCACGAGTTGTTGAATGCGAAGAATCATGAGCGCGAAGCGCACATCATCGCACGTGCCGGTGAGAAAGGTGCGATTACTATCGCAACAAATATGGCTGGACGAGGTGTTGATATCATCCTCGGTGGTGAGCCGGGTGAGGATAAGTCTGAACGAAGGGAATGGCAGAAACGCCATGACGAGGTGGTATCACTGGGTGGTCTGTATGTTCTTGGCACCGAGCGCCATGAGTCACGCCGTATTGATAATCAGTTGAGAGGGCGTGCAGGAAGGCAGGGGGATCCGGGAGAGACACGGTTCTTTGTCTCACTTGAAGATGAGCTGATGCGCATCTTCGGGGGAGAGCAGATAGGCAAGGTGATGTCTGCTTTTAACTTTCCGGAGGATGAGCCGCTGAGTCACTCACTGGTCAGTAAAGCCATCGAGCAGGCTCAGGTGAAGGTTGAAGGGTTTAATTTTGATATTAGAAAACACCTTGTCGAGTATGATGATGTGTTAAATAAGCAAAGGGAGATAATATATACCTTAAGACGCAAGATTCTCAATCTACATAGGGATGATGCTGAGAAGTTCAGAGAGACCGTATTTACCACATTTACAGAGCAAGTCTCAACATTAACAAATAATTTTGAGGTTTTGGGAGACAGCTCCACTAAAGAAGAGCTTGATGGTATGCTTGCAGATCTTCAGTCGATTATTCCTTTCGATGAGGAAGGGTTCAAAAAGATGCTCAGGAAAAAGGATTATGAAAGTCTGCAGAAGCATCTGATGGATCAAGTTAAGCACGAGTTTGAAAGGAAAGAAAAGCAGATCGGAACTGAAGGATGGCTGCAGCTCGTGAGCCACATCTACCTGCAGCTCATTGATCAGTACTGGACAGAACACTTAACGGCAATAGAGGATTTGAGAGAGGGTATCAACCTTCGAGGTTATGCTCAGATGGACCCGCTTGTTGCTTACAAGAACGAAGCATTCGAGATGTTCGAGAAGCTCCTGAATGGTTTGTATTTTGAAGGCATGAGGAGAGTTATGAAGATAGAGATCGAGCTTGTACAGGATGCAGAGATAGTGGAAGAGAAGAAAGATAAGAGGTTGGAATATAAGTCAGCAAGCTCGGTAAATGCGTTTCAGGAGGCAGTGAAAGAGCCATCGATGCCAACAGCTGCTCATGAACATGTTGAAATTCAATCGCAAAATATAGGCAGAAAGGAACCAGCCGTAAATCAGCTTCTGGAAGTTGATCCGGTACTTGGTATTAAAATCATTTCACCGGGAATCCAAAAGCCAAAACTTGGAAGAAATGACCCCTGTTGGTGTGGATCGGGTAAGAAATGGAAGAAGTGTCACTACCCAAATTAGGTAGTCTAATAAATACTACTTCGCAAAATGCTATCTGTTGTTGATAGTAATGAAGGATATTAGTACCAGGCTCTAATTCATTAGTCTAAATGACTTTCTGTTAATTAATAGTGGCACATGATATAAATAAGTAATGGCCTCGAAGACCACACCTCCAGTATTACACAGTAAAAAAACTACTTATATTTTAAATACTCTGAAACAGTGTCGGAAAATAATAATCTGCTTTGTTTTTATACTTATATTTTTGCTGAGTTATTATGCGGGTGTAAACTATCAACAAGCAATCTCAACGGGTGAATCCAATATTCAAAAATTAACATACGAAGCACAAGTTCCTAAATCAGTTATTACATTTACTATCGCGCCATCTCATACATTCACTTCATCTTCAGCCAAAAAGCACATATCAAGACATGATGCATACGGTATCGAATTAACTGAAAATCAAGTCAGCACCCTTTTGAATAATTTGCCAGTTATAAATATGAGTTTAGTGAGTGACCATCCGAAGATTTCATATCATAACCCTAGTTTACGAGTAAATGAATGGAATTATTATCCTGAAAATATGGTTTTAGTGCAAAACAGGGCATACTTAGTTAGAAAGAATCAATTTTGCCAGATATCATACGCATGGTGCGGCATTGTGCGAGTAGAGCAGGAATGTGCAAATTATGATATTAAGAACGACAAAAGTTTCGGTTCAAATTATGACCAATGTTGCAGGGCATACAAAACAAATAAATGGGTGAGTATCGCTTGTATAAACACTCTGACTTGGGGAGAAAATGAATCAGAGGATTCAAATACGACCCTGGACATTCTTAAGGAAGGTGGAATTACCTGTGGTGGTGATTCTTGTTCCAAAACTAGGGTTGTTGAAATCTATTTAGGTGAAGAGTGAAGTTGTGGACGTATTGAGATTTACATTAGTATATTAAAAGTGCCATTATCCTAATTGATTAGGCTATTATATCAATCTATAATACTGTTTTAGGTACCGCACAGAATGCTTTTTTTGCAATATAAATAAGTATCAAACTAATACACAGTTTTACGCCAAATAATTCCTTGTAGGGAATCAGTAGAACCATCCGTGACCACATGGTTTTAAAGTTGTTGAATAATTCAAGATTTATTGTAAAGCATACTTTACGAGCTTTAACTTGACAACTTCACATAAAATGATATATTGTAAAGTATGGAATTTCGTGATTTACTGCAGATTCTAAAGGAAGGTGAGTCTACAATTGTAGAATTTAAGGAAGCTATTAATAAAGATATTGCTAAGTCGGTTTGTTCCTTTGCTAATACCAAGGGAGGGAAGATTCTCATAGGGGTAAAAGATGATGGAACTCCGATAGGAGTGACTGACGAAAAATGTAAGCAGGAGATTTCTGATCAACTTAGTAAACTTAGGCCAATGCCAGAGGTTACAATAGATGAATTTTCTATTGGAGAAGCTAAAATCATTATTGTTAATGTAAAAGAATGCAATATGTTGGTCTCGGTAAATAATAATGTTTACATTAGAGTTGGAACAAATAATTACCCCTTATCGATAGATGAAGTTATTGAGAAATCTGCTGAAAGTCTGCGCGTATTCTTTGATCAGATAGTTACTGAAGTTCCTGCATCTGAAATGGATAAAGAGTCAGTGATAGACTATCTCAAAAGACGCCAAAGAGTACGGGGAGTTGAGTTTAGCGGTGAACTGTTTGATACAGCTGTTCGCCTTAAGATTCTAAGTAAAAAAAATAAAGGTTTATTTTTAACCAATGCAGGTATTCTATGTTTTACCGCTGATCCTCAACAACACATAGGTAATTCTACAGTACGAGTGACTCGTTTTAATGACAACGAAATGAAAACATATAGTGATCAAAAGGAATTCAGCGGGCCGCTTCAAAAAATCGTTACTGACATAGAAAAATATTTTGTTAGTAGTTTAAGTCGTGTAGGAGGATTTACAGTTGGCTTCAAACGTCAAGAGTTTTTAGAATATCCTTTAACTGCATTAAGAGAAGCCGTTACAAATGCGGTAATACATAGAAATTATTTTGATGCTGCTGAAATAAGGATATTTATATTCCCTAATCGTATTGAAATCAGAAATCCTGGTTCTTTTCCGCCAGGCATCACCGTAGATAATCCAGAACATAAGCCTCGTAATCCACAGATAGCGCAGTTTTTTTATGATTTAGGTCTAACGGAAAAATATGGTTCAGGCATTCAAAAAATTATTAGAGAAACTTCTGAGCACCCCTTAGTTGGAGTTAAATTTAGTCCCCGGCCGTATAATACTACAGTGATATTTACTAAATCTCTTTCTAGAATTGATTTAGATCCAGTAAATCTTAAAATACTCGAAGTATTATCTGCTGGTGAAAAAGGCAGTGGCGCAATTTCTAAGAGCGTTTCTTTGTCGAGGCAAGCAGCTGTGGAAAGATTGAGAAATCTAAGGACTTTAGGTTTTATACAACAAGAAGGAGAAGGGCCAAAGACTGTTTATAAACTTAGCAAATCTTTAAGTTAGCATTAAATTAGAGAAGGAGAAATATGATTCAAATTAGGATTATAGGTATAAGGAAACCAGGTGGAGCATATAATGATCATTCAGCTATTAGCCACTATCAATGGCAAGATGGAACAGGTAAGATAGGGATTTGGGACAGAATGACAATGGTAAACTGGATACTTCAAAATCCTAGAGAGCACATAGCCTATGTTAGAGATAGTAGTGGAGATACTGCATTTTGTAAGGTGGTTAGAAACGAATATGGCACTTTCTTTTTAGAAACGTATGCTAACTATATATCTCGTGATAACTTACTTAGTCTTCCAGAAATATAGTCCATAATATGGTTCTCTATAAAAAAAGCATTTCAAGAAGTGCCACTGTCCAACTATTCAGTAGTGTTAACTTATTATGTAAACACTTATGCCCAGATCTTCGTTTACTCAACCGGATAATCGTGTTATCGACAGCAGTAGCAATAGACATGTAATGGCATTAACTCTTGATTCAAGTACTGCCTACAGGAGAGGACTCCTGCGATGTATAACGAGTCGAATTGGAGACGTTTCTATTAAGGGATATATTGATAAAAGCAAGCTCTATCAGGTTGAGGGAGACTTACTGCATTATACTATTGGCGATTCGCTCATGATGCGGGGAGAGCAAGAGTTGATTGATGCAATCGGTAAAAGAGAAGAGTTTTTAGGATTTGAGGACCCAGATATTTGGTTTGATGACGCTACCTCTATAGTTCATATATATTTTACTATTCCCTTCCTCCATAGTGCGCGACCCAAGCATACCAGCGTTCATCTTGGACACGCATCAGGCAGAGACTTGCAGTCGCTTGTCATAACTTCTCCCCTTCTTTCTCCATCTGCAGACGTGCCGAAGGGAGCGAAGGAACTTGTGGTAATGCCAAAAAATAGAAATAATATCAGGCTCAATCTTGTTGAATCGTTTGCTTTGGGCGAAAGACAGCATTATCATTCGGTTATTAGAGTAGCAATTGCTGAAAATCCGGATAGAGATTGGCAGTTCGGAGATATTATTTTTCATCCTAAGACTGATGGACATACATGGTGCAACGGACATGTTTCACCAGGTCCTGTATTTCCTGCAGAATTTATCAATATTGGCAAAGGAAAGGTAGTCGGGGTCATCAATGGCAGGGAGGCAAATCAGTATGATGGAGAAAAAGTAAGATATGGTCGTTTTGCGATAGGACTGATGATATATGATTATGATAACGGAAAAATAGAATGGGTCTCCAAAGTTCCATGGATTGTAGATAGCGAAGCGAAGAATATTACATTTGCAAGCCAGTTCGTTCAGACTGGACAGAATGAAGGGTTATTATACGCTCATGTAGATGATTCTTTTGTTCGCGCATATAAGATTAACGCAGCGGGCATAACAGAACTACTCTATCGTCTATAGTTAATATTACTATTTGAAGTAAGATCGTAAATAATTCAAGACGTTTTTACTGCTTTGAAATATGTCTGTACATTTTCCACAAATGAGAGTTGCAGGTATCATTCTGAAAGATGATGAAGTGTTATTAATGGATCGTAACAATCACGGTAGAAAGTATTTTTCCTTCATTGGCGGGGGAGTAGAAGAGGGGGAGAGCTACGAAGATGCATTGTGCAGAGAAATTAAAGAAGAGGCTTCTATTGAGGTGAAGATTGAAAAGTTTATATATTCCTTAGATTGTTCTCAACCTTTCGGAGGGAGAACTGGCCAACGGGTGTATTTATGCAGATATATATCCGGAGTTGCTCAGCTTGGAGAGTCAGAAGAAAAGGAAGATAATGAGAAAGGATTAAACACCTTTCAGCCAGTATGGGTTTCCATCGCTCAGCTGAATCATATAGCAGAAGTATATCCCACGCAGATTAAGAAATGGTTGATAAAAGACTACCCTAATAATTTTATTAACACTCCACGAACATATATGGTCGAAGTTCGTAAGGGAAGATTAGCTGAAAATGAATAGTACCACTTTCTACATCGTCCGACATGGTGAATCTGAATGGAATGTGAAGCGATTAGTTCAGGGACAGCGGAAAGATATGAACGGACTAACAGAAAAAGGAAGAATGCAGGCAGAAGAGATTGCAGCAGGGCTTAAACATGTGAAGGCTCAACATATCATCTCTTCTGATTTAAAGCGAGCAGTCGAAACAGCAGAGATTATTGCAAGAACCTTTAAGATTCCGGTAATGTATAGTGAACAGTTGAGAGAGCAATCACACGGAGAGTATGAGGGGACTTCAGCAGAAGCATATTTAAGCAGATTTACAAAATGGAATACGCTCACCGATGAGGAAAAACATCATTACAAAGTCGCTAGAGAGGGGGAGTCGAATTACGAGGCGCGAGAGAGGTTTAAATCCTCCCTTTTAGAGCTGGCGCAGCAGTATCCTGGCGATACGATTATCATCGTTACTCATAATGGTGTTATGAGGTATACATACATGGAGCTCGCTCAAAAATCATACGAGGGATGGGGCTTCAAAAACACAGGATATATGACAATCACTTCAAATGGAGAAAAGCTGGAGTTGGTTCAAGCGGTAAATCTAAAAGAGATTTAAGATATTACAGATATGATGGAAAGTAACTCTGATTGATCTCTCTATGAGCTTTCTTTAGTTTTTCGGGAGTACCGATGTCTAACAGGTACTCATCTGTATCATACGCGTAGAGTAAGTCGTTTCCTTCAGCGATGATCTTCTTGAATACATCCTGGGCAAAGTCTGAGAACTGTCCAGCAGGAATGTATTTTACGATCTCACGCTTCATAACGTATACCGCTAAATTCGCGATATGTGAATCTGAGTGTTCAATATTGTGAGGTTTTGAGATGAGATTCGTAATACGCATTTTTTTATCAATCTCAAACAGATCGCAGTCTAAGAGATGATTATTTTTCTGTCCCACTATTGCTCCCAGACCATTTTTTTGATGATGAAACTTGATGAAGTTGGTAAGGTCTACATCTATTAACATGTCTCCGTAGAGAACAAGAAATTCCTGATCAAACATTTCTTCATGTTCTTTAATAAAACCGGCTGTGCCGAGAAAATCAGGCTCCTGAAGGTAGGTGATGTTGACACCAAATCTGTGTCCATTACCAAAGTAATCTTCAATAATATGACCTAAATGATTGATACTGATCATGATATCTGTGATATCGTAGCTTTTGAGCAGCTTTATTTGATGCTCTAGCACTGGCATATCAGCAATGGGAATCATTGGTTTTGGAATGTCGGGATACAGGTGTTTAATACGAGTACCCTTTCCACCTGCGATAATAATTGTTTGCATGTAAATATTGCTTAACTCAATTTCTAAAGTATCGTCCTCCTTCAGCAGATGCTAATTTCAAGCCTTGCGAGAGAAGTGAGCAATGAATGTATATAAGTATATCAACATGTGCTAATTTATGCAAATTGCTTTTACTTACAATTTCCATCAGTATGATGATAAAGATGATACAGCAGAAAGCTAAACGATCGCTTAAAACGGTGAGATATAATGTGCATATGCATTCATCAGTTGCAGTGGGTGTTCTTTCACGACTAAACAGTTATGGAGAGAAGGAGTACTGTTTAGTAACTTCGAGGAAGGACTATGGTAGGTACTCTCACCACTATTATTTTCCTGGTGGGCACATCGAGCACGGGGAATCGCCAACTGATGCGATTAAGCGGGAGATGAAAGAAGAACTGGGAGTGGAAGTGATAGTGGGTCATGAATTTCCGGTTTCAATAAATGATATGGATGAAAGAACATATTGGTTTCTCTGTAAAATTGTAGAAGGAACACCAGCATTAACTTCTGGGATAAAGGACTTAATTTGGGTAACGAAAACACAAATGAGCACAGTACCCATCTGGCCTTTAACACTGCAGTTTATCGAGCATAATCTTTAGTAACGCACCATTGTATAGTTCTGTATTGAGACCGATGAGTTGGCACGTGGAACTGTTATGTTTACTGCACTTCAGTATATGAGTAGATATACTATCTCTCTGATTGTTGCTGTACCGATTGCAGAGACATCGACCATTCAGCATTTAGAAATTTTAAGAGAGAGGAATGCAAGTTGCCTGCTCTCACCTACATCCAGACCTTCAGTTGATAGGATCATTTTACCGAAGTTTATCCAAGTAAGTGACGATGATATGATTAATACCTTAAGAAAAAATTAAGCTGCGTGTGGTTTACTCTTTTTAGGTTCAAAATAGCTTACACAACTGTTACAAAGTTTTATTTTTCGTTTTACATCGTGTAGCTATTATGAGCGTAGTTATAATTTATCACAAGTTTACTATGGTAACTACTGACCACGGACAGATACAGAAATGGGTTGTAAAACATTCGGGTATTCCCCAAATAATAGATGCGCCCGACGCGTTGGGTGATAAAAGGGGAATTCGAGTGAAGTTTCCCCGTTATGAGGAAAAATATTTAAATGCCCGTGAAATTAACGAGATTCATGAATGGAATGAGTTTTTCTCGATCTTCGAGAGAGAGCAGCTTGCCATGGAGATAGATGAGGGAAGTTATAGACAAGATCCCAGCATGTCGTATCGATTTATTAAGCGAGATCAGGTTAATAATTATTACTAATCTGATCATCTAAGTCATTTAGGATTGATGCCCCGCCTTGGCGGGGTTTTTTTTGTTTTCTATTTATTTGCTATATCTATATAAAAGGCTCACATATGACGTGCAGTCATACATCTCTTTATTTGTTTTCTGCAGTAGTCGGACGAGTCTCTAACCGAGGCGAGAGGTCTGAGATGGCAAAGAAAAGAGAAGAGCGCGTTATTCCTTACGTCTTCCATCTGATCCGTACTCTGTTTTTTCAACTGAACTGAGTGTCCTGTTCTTTCTGTAGTGAAGAGTAATAATAGTAATGCTCATTCGTTTACTGAAATGATAACTAGCATGAACTATACGATGAGGATGTATATTGCTCCTAAGAAGCAGGTAAGAATAGCGTAATTGAAAGGGTTTATGAACTGGCGATGAATCTGTCTTGGAAGGTTCTTACTATTTTCTCATCCTCTTCATATCTTCATCAAATATCATATTATCTTATATGCCGGAATCCAACCAAAAAAGCTCAAGTCCCTTTGATTTTGATACAAGCGGATGTATGGGTGTTGTTGTGCTCACCCTATTCATATTTATAGGCCTTTTTGCATATTTATCGTTTATATAAGAGGAGATGAGGTATAATGAATGGTATGGACGCTGCTAAGACTCGCCGGAAATGCGGAGATGAGCTTTCAAGCCTCCGCTTCCTCTATGAAGCCAGTAAGGTGCTTTCTTCCACTCTTGATCTGCAGCAGACTTTTAATAATATCGCGCGTTTATGTGTTCCGTTATTTTGTGATTACTGTGTCATTGATGTGATGGATGATAATGGTGAGGTGCATCGAATTGCCGCCATCCATAAAGATCGCCGGAAGTCACACAGCATGTATGAGTTAATGCAGTACGCGCCGGTACTTAAGAGAAAACAGGGTCCTGGAGAGGTGATGGTGAGCGGGAAGTTGGCGTATAGCTATAACATGACGGACGCGATGCTGCAGGAAATAGCTCAGAGTAAAAGACACTTAATGTTGCTGCGTGCGCTCAATCCGAAGAGCGTTGTGTTTGTTCCTCTTAAGTCTCGGGAAATCACATTTGGGTGTCTTACGTTGGCTGCAACAACCAGCAGAGTATATTCATCTGAAGAAAAAAATATACTGCAAGATCTTGGCAGACGGGCAGGTATGGCAATAGATAATGCATATCTCTATAGCTCGATTGAGAGAGAACTGGAAAGAAGAAAAGAAGACGATGAGCGCACTAATGCGTTTATTGGCTTTGCTGGACATGAGCTCAAATCTCCTCTTGCAAGTATAAAAGCGTATATTCAGCTTATGCATCTGAGAGTTCAGAAAACATCAGATCCAACATTCCCTGACATCTTACGTAAGATAGATAGAAAGATTGATATTCTCACAAAGCTGATAAACGATTATCTGGATATAACACGGATACGAGCCGGCAAGTTCAGTTACAGTGACGAGCAGTTCAGTTTGTCAACTTTATTACAGACGACAGTAGATGATGTACAGCAGAATACGGATACACACAGGTTAGTATTGAAGAATCGCAATGCGGGCGGGTTGGGTTTGTACGCAGATAAAACAAGGATTAGGCAGGTATTTCTCAACTTGTTCGAGAACGCAGTTAAGTACTCTCCTAAATCAGACAGAGTAGAGATCGGAGTGCTGGTAGAAAAAGGAGATGTGTATGTAAGTATTAAAGATTATGGTGTGGGAATTTCCAAACAGCTTCAAGGGCAGATATTTGAACCATTTTTTCGTATCTCAGAAGTCAAGGGTACAACGCCAGGCATGGGGTTGGGTCTTTCACTCTGTTCAAAGATTGTTAAGCATTATGGAGGATATATCTATTTGAAAAGTGCAAAGAACCGGGGGTCAACCTTTACGGTGCGTTTACCCCTTCATAATGGTCCAGAAAGATGATTTTACATATTTATTACAATACTCTTAATAGACTCATGCATGTCTGTCGTATAAATACAATGTTAATACCTGAGGGTATTTTTTTTATGATATAAATATTGTTATGACGCCAACTAAACGTATATTAATTGTGGATGATGAAGAGGCAATCGCAGAAACGTTGCAGTTTATCCTTCAAGAGGAAGGGTATGACGTGGCTACTTCCAACGATGGGGGTGAGTTGGAGGGTGATCTTGTGAATGGCTCTCGGCCTGA